>NZ_JAACKB010000097.1 GCF_010892395.1 Sulfurovum sp. bin170 | reverse complement strand
ATTAAAGTTTTTGTAAAGTTCTACGATGGAAGGTGATATTTCTATCTCCATTGGCTACCAAGGCACTTGGGTCATCAAAATCTTTGTAGGTTACGAAGGTATCTATAACTATTGATATGGAGCTGTTAAATCCTACATCAGTAGCTGCCCAAGGTGCTATGGTTGTTCCACAGCCATTTAAAAGAGTGCTATTTCCAATATATTGAATATTTATTCTTATGTCATATCCATTTGCACCAGCCCCTCCAAAGTGGTCTGTAATGGTTTGGAGACAATCAGGTGTAGCCGTTCTATCATAATGTATAACATATAAAATAGCCAACTCCGTATAGCTTCTTGCCAATAGTTGAGCCTGTTCTTTTTGGTACTGATGAGTTGTTGCTTTGACTGTTTTCCCTGTGATATTCATAATGAGCATCGTAACCGATGACATTACAAAGATAACAAAAATGGCAGTTACCATTGAAAAAGCTTTTTTCTGTTTTGGATTTATCATCGTATAATCGCTTTCTCTTTACAGCTACTAATATTGAAATTTTGACCTATATTTTCTGTGGCACATAGTTTTAGTTGTATCACTCCACCATTTTCAGTAAATTTGAAAACAGAGACATTTCGTATTAATAAGCTTTTACTTCCATCATCTTCATAGTTCTCATTGTTCCATGGTTGGTAGTTAGAGTAGAGTACAAGGTCATATAGACCATCATCATCAACTCCATCACCATTACTATCTCCATCAGGGTCTTCTGGAACCAACGCATAAGCAGACCAAGCTAGTTTATAGCGTTCTGTTACTATCTTAGGTAGACCATCAGGAAATGAGAAGTTGGTATTGTCAATCATCGACACACGAAATATACAGCTGGTATTGTCCTCATCTACTAATCCCATACAAGCGGGACTATAATCCAGATCTGTTTGGTACTGTTTGCTATTTTCTATAAAAATAATAGCAGGTAACTCTTTAGTATCTGTTAAATCAACATCGTTATTAGATAGGTTATTGATAATCTCACTAGCACTAGTCAAATCAGAACCAGGGGTCTCAAAACTGTTTCTTGAGGCTGTCTCATAATTTGCAATACCACTCCAGTAGGGTGTTGCACCAGCAGAGAAGCTATCGTTGTCATACCCAATCCACTCTATGGTTGTAAAGTTATTATCATTTAGTGGAATTTTTTCTAGTTTAGTCCAATTACCATTTGGGTTTAAGTCGGTATTTTCACTATCTGCTGTATATGCAAATGAACTATTTGGGTTTTTTGCAATGGTTGTTCCATCTATAACATAAGATAGACGATTGACAATCTGATTGGCAACCAGTTCCGTTTTGGTAGTGGTGTTGTATAGAGCTTTTTGTGTGATATAGTTTTCATATACTTGCACTATAATCTGTGATGATATAGAGGCTACAATACCAAGAATAACCAGTACAAACACAACCTCTATTAGACTAAATGCTTTTTTTGATTTTCTCATGGTTTCATCTCTCCTTGGGGAAGTGATGTTCCGATATTGCATGAGAACGCTTCCATAGTGATATTTTTCTCTAGCTCTTCTATTCCACTATCCGAGGTTAGATTTACACGAATAAATTTAATATTGCTTATTACTCCTATCTCTGTATTATTGATTTTATTAGTGAGATTTATAGTTGTACCATTTAGGTCATCTGTCTCTCCTGTATCTACTCTATCCTCTGCATAGTTTATCTCTGTACTCATATTAATATCAATATCAACATAGTCACCAACATCAGCAGAGGTCTCTTCTGTGTTGAAGACAATTAAGCCAAAATTAGTGTCATGATAGTCATCAACATCATCAAAATCAGTAAAGTCAGACTCATTATATTCGGGATTGTCCGACTCATCCATACCAAAAACAGCAGATGGAATAAAAGTTTGACCATCTTTTGAACTCTTTCTCCCTGATACACCTATCAACCCTAGTGGTGCATCAGTTACATTAAAATCAAAAGGTGCTCTATTGGCATCTAACATTGGTGAGGAACCTGCCAGATTACTATTGTTATGCTCATCCCAATGCATAGATAGTACAATGGCTGTCTGAGAGGCAGCCGCAGATATCGCCTCTTGTTGCAAGGCTACATTTCCACTCTTAATGGATTGCTGTATTAGCATAGGAGCAGACATAAGTACAATTCCCATAATCACTAATGCGAAGATAAGCTCCACCATAGCGATACCTCGTCTCTTCTTTTTCATAGGAACCGATGGCTTTAGCCTCGTTATGTTCGGGACTAAAGTCTCCGATTCCAAAGAGTCCTTCTTGTAACACTCGGAATCGGATGGCTTCGCCTCCGTTGTTCGGGAGTAAACTCTCCGTTTCCAAATATTATCTCTCTTATCTACCATGTCATTTTACCATTATGTTCAACTTTTTTTACACTCTCTATCCCATTTCCACCGTCACCTACACCTGATGTAGATGATATTCCTTTGAGGATAACCGAGTATGATGATGTACCCAATGGCATACCTACAATGGCTCTTTTATTAAATCTTAACCAGACATCTGTATCTATAGCTATTTCGGCTTTTATCTCTCCATTAAGAGCTGAATTGGGAATATATCTAGTTACAATACCATCAATTTTTCCATTTACGAAAGGTGGTATGTTTTCTGTATGGTTTGTGCCTATCTCTGTTGGATTATCGCTCACAAGTCTAATTACACCACCATCTGTAGCCGTATCATGCTTATGGGCTAGATACCAACCACCCTCAGTTTTTTGACCTATATCTTCTCCTATGATACCTAGATTCATTGTATCTTTACACCAACTGATATTATCTGGAAATTTACAAAATATCTCTACAAACAGAGGTGTTTTTTTAATCTTTTTTTCTGTTGCTGGATAATATTTTACTTCTGATACAACTCTAGCAAAATAGAATGTTCTATTCTCATCTATGCTTCCTACTCCTGTAGGCGTGTTATCCTCTCCATCCATTTTGGCTTCTAAATTGGTTGTATTTAAATCTAGAGAGATAAAATTTACCTTTATAGGGTTAGTAGGCTCTCTAAAAAGTTTTTCCATATTATAGAGGACATCAATAGTCATGGTTCCATTGTTCTCATCCAAGAACTTTTTACTAATATTTATATCGCTCATCATTGTAACATTATCGTTATTTTCACCATTAAACTCTACTATCTGTTGTGGGGTTAGAACCTCTCCAGAGAGTGACCTAGGTGGAATATAGTTGCTTCTAGTAATTGGTGATGAGTTTAAATCTGATAAGAAAGAGAACTTCAAACCCAAAGAGAGTGAAATGGTATCATCTATACAGCTATTGGTAAAGTTGCTCAACTCTCCACCCTCTTCACCCTCTGCTCTAATAGTGCTACTTAGCCGTACACCCATAGCTTTGGATAGATTCAAATCACTCATATAGAGGTAATCTTTTCCATTGCCATTAATATTTGAGAGATTTATATTACTCATATCAAATTTAAAAGGTTGAAAATTAAGTTCCATATCATGATGTGTAGTGTCAAAATTTGAGCTAATATTACATCCCGATTTCTCATTAGAATTTTCAGAGATAGTAGAGTCATTGGCGATACATCCTGCTAAGAATGGATCAAAATCCATATCAACAGCTGTCCAGTTACTATCCTCTATCTGTATAGAGTATCTACCTGTATTTCCATGATTTAAAACTTTGCTAAGTTGACCATTATCAAATTTATAAGAGAGTTTGGGGCTATTTGTATCACTACACTCTGAGTTATCTTTAAATAGAAGAGATACATTAAGCTCATCTGTAGTAGTCTGCCTATATTTTGAAGCACTCTCTTCACTATTGTATTTAGTAGCTTTTACTCTTAATCTATAATCATGCTCTGCTACCAAGTTTAGAGGAGTGCTATTTTCTGTATCATTTATACGATAGGTTCTGTTACTATCTCCTAACTCCATCCGATAACTAGCAGGTCGCAAGGCAAAATTATCACTAGCATCAGTTGATACTTCACTATTTCCATTACTCTCTTTAGTTTCACTGTAGTTGTTTGTATAGTTACCATGAAGTATTGAACCATTTGCATCTTTAAGATAGGAGACCTTAAAACTAGCATCTCTCGTAGCTCGTGCTATTTTCAAATCATCAGAATCAATAACATCAACTCGACTTCCTGACTCTATATGTCTGTATCCTCTGTAGATAACATCATTAGGAAGAGTACTATTATTATCAATAAGTTCTATCTTAAAAGTGATGTCTTCAATTTTATTGGAACTGTCATCTTCAGCATAAGATACAATAGAGTAGTCAAAATCTCGACCTGATATTTGAGTATAAAGTGACTCTTTTTTTATCTGTTCGGTATCTTCATCACTATTGGTTCTCTCCACTTTTAGCTTCATATCATCATTGAAAATTAGTCCGACTCCTCTACTTTTACCAATCATACACAAGTCTGATGAGAAAGATTTAGAAAAATATATCTCTACAAAGAACTCTTCATCTGCCTCCACTTTGGTATCACCATAAACAGGTACGGAAATTGTGTGTGTTCTTTCGGTAGAGAATATATTCATCTTCATAGCAAATCCACTCTCTGCTTTAAAATCATTATCCGCACTCTTAGCAGGAGCAACGATTTTGCCATCTCCATCTATGACTTTATAGTAGAACACACTAGGCATCCCTCTTGAGAGAGATGGTAAATCAGCATCAATCGATACTGTAAAATCAAAATTGGTTATCCCCAGATTCCCTTCGATTTTAGAGACATCATTGATAGAGAGAATTAAAGGTCTAGGAGGCAGTGTAAAGTTAGCATCAGGACAACTCGCTCCATCATTATAGTTACTTAAACTCTCTGTAGGCATTAACCAGTACGCTTGACCATCTGATGGGTTTATCTCATATATTCCACCCCCATTAGCAATCGCAAGAGTTTTATCACTAGCATCACTATAGATAAGAGAGATATATGAACTCATACTCTCATGACTATCTCCAATAGTGGTAACTGTTCCATCACTGATTTTTATCTTTGCAAATTTATCATTTTTAAGTTCACCACTAGCATTTTCATCTTTGAGCAACATCGTATAGAAGTACTCTCCTGTAGTATCAATAGTCATATCCAAAAATCGAACAGATGAAGAGAGATTAATAGTGCTAATCACCTCTTTCTGTTCAATATCAATTTTGTAGATGATATTACTACTATTACCATCACCACTAACATAGTAGAAGCCATCTCTATCAAACCCACCTGCATAGAGTTGAGTATCAGGTAGCTCTGCAATAGCTCCCAAGTTTTTGATATTTGCACCTTTATCGATTTTTAGAAGTTGATTGCCATAGAGTGCATAGATAAAGTTATCTTTTAGATTGTATCCAAGGGCATTGTACCCTTCACCATCAGTTCCAAATCCATCTCCTATCGTTGTATAGTTCGGTGTTGTAGCATAAAAACTCTCTAGCCATGTGACTTTACTACTGTCACTATCTATTTGGTTAGATAGATAAAGTTTCTCATCACAACTGAATGGCTCCAAATTCCCTTTAAAGTTTATCTTGTAATCCTCAACCTCACCATCATCTGCTATCCCTGTTGACTCTATATTCTGCTGATAACTATATCTAAATCGTGCATAGGTGATAATATCATCAGCACTACTAGGAGCAACTACAGTAAGCGTGATTTCACCGCTAGTTCCATCAACATTGTGTGCAATCTGCTCACCACTATCCTCAAAATCTCCATCACCATTCCAGTCAATCCACGCATTTAGATACCCATACCCCTCATCATGTGTAGTGATACTGAAGGTGTTTTCAACTCCTGCATTGATAGTTGCCTCTTGTAGAGGTGTATTATTCAACTGAACACCATCATCATAACTGTCCAAATTGGCATCATCAGAAGGCTCACCATCATTCTCATGGTCAACACCTTCCCCCAAATATACTTTAGGCTCACCATAAGTTGGTAGTGAGTGTCTTGCACCACTTTTCTCAAGTTTGGTTGCATAGTTCTCTGGCAAATCACCAAAATCAAACTGAAAAATAGCATCGGTACACATCGCACCATCATTAAGGCTTACTTTCCCTCCTGTGGCAAAAAGTATAGCCTCTGGAGTGTTGGCTACATCTATTCTATAGATATTTCCACTACCATTATCATACACATAATAGAAACCATTGGCATCAAAGAAACTCGCACCAAAACCTCGACTGCCTGTTAATTTGGTATCTTGCCCTGAAAGTTTATGACCAGTTGATGGGTCTATCTTATAGAGATATTTAGTACCACTTCCATTATTAACAGCATAAAGCATACCGTCTCTTGCATTAAATCCCCAATCGGCAACATTTAATGAAAAGTTTAGATTAAAATCTCTTATCTTTTTAAGGTAGTTAGGTGAATTAGGGTCTAAATCAATAACAACCGTACGCGTACTACTACCACCCTCTTTCAAATAGAGATGACCATTACTGTCAATGTCTCCCACATAAGATGAGAATCCAATTAATCCATCTACTACAAAATCCTCACTAATCCAATCTCCACTGCTATCCATCCCTATTCGGCTAATAGTTCCATTGCCTTGTGAATGGTTATATCCCCAAAAATAATCATCTTTTTTATTGTACCCCACTGCATTAATATTATCTAGTGAAATATCTGCTTTCACAGGAACCATCTCCCCATTGGTTAGATTTAGAGCATTGATATCTGTTGGTTTGTTTTGAAACATCCATGCAGTCTGAAGACAACCGATAGGCTCGACTCTACAATCAACCCCATCTCTTGTGCTTCCATCCCAGTTTTTATTATTCTGTTCATGGTTACGAATCGTTGAGATTTGAGTTCTACTCATAGCTGTTTTAAACACTTTCACTTCATCTATAAATCCATCGAAATAGTTATTGATATGTATAGAAGCACCTATGGTCAAAGGACTGTTTACTGCTGTGTCTAAGTTAGTAGCACCACTCCATTTTGAGGTGTTGGTGTAGTTCTTATCATCTATCTGTACGGTAACGACTCCACTCTTATAGCTAACAGCAACAAAGTGCCAACTACCTATTGTAATGTCTCCTGCTACCCCAAAATCTGCATAGGTATTTTTGGTTATAGTGTCAATATACACATGGATAGTCCCATTAGGATTTACCCCTATCTCAAAATTGTCATTGTATCTATCAGAAGCTTTTGCCATAAATGTATTTTTTGTATTATGATTGGTTTTAGCTGTTGATAGAGTTGTAGGTTTTATCCAAGTTGTAATACTAAAGGCAGAACTAGATGTACCAAAAATATCATCAAATCCATCTATTTGAACATATTGACCACTACTCTGTCTAAATTTACCACCTCTATTGGTGATATTATCATCAGATGTGTTCGCACCACTTTTAGCTATTCCGTCAAAAGTGTTACCACTACTATCTTTAACTTCACCTGCTGTTCCATTCCAGTTACACTCATCAAAACGATAATCAGCTATCAGTTGAGGAGGAGTCTCTTGAGGAGGAGCCTCTTCCTCACAGTTATCACTCACAAGCCCCTCATCATAATTGATAATGGCATCAGGCAGAAGAGTAATAGAGTCTGCTGTTATAGAACCAAAAATTCTACCACCAGGATGAACAGTAACCTCACCATCTGCATAGGCTAAAACCCTCAAATCACCATTGGGTTTTATGGTTATATCTCCTTTGGAGAGTATCTTTATGGTACTATTATTAATACCTTGTGGTTGTATATTTACACTTCCAGTAGTAATTATAGTTAGACTACCATCTATATTAATATTTGATTTTGAACCCATATCAAAACTTTTAGCATAAATTGTAACATCACCTTCAATATTTAGAGTAGAGTGTGTTTTAAGCTCAAAACTATTTTGAACTTTGATGATATGGTCTCCTTTTATGGTGAATTCACTATGAGCCCCTAATGAAAAAGAGCTGTACTCTTTGATACTAGAGATAGAATTGAACATTGACAATAGATTTGAAAAAGAGTGATTTCTCCCACCAAATTTTCCATCAGAACCATCACCCAATAAAACTTTAAAATCAAACTTATCTACGATGGTATCGGTCTTTAAACATGTCTCTCCATCACACTTGGTACTCTTTTTAGTTTTTAAACTTTTGGTTGTCACTTTATGGTCAATGGTTCCATATATTTCTACATTGGGTTGTAGTGTAATCCCTCCCTCATCGTCATGAGTGTTAAGTACACCTTTAAAAACACCTTGACACTCTCCGAGGGTCTCATTTGCTACTGCTGATGAGCCAAAGAGACCCAATATTAATATGAAAATTAATTTAAATACATATTTCATTATTAATCCTTTTTATTAAAAATACTTTAATAAAATGATAGTACAAATTCCATAAGATAAGGTTTAAATTATATTTTAAATTTAATAACTAAATTAATATTTAATTAAGTTTTTAGCTGTTACCAGTCTATTTTATGTGATGAATTAATCTTAGGTTTAACATTCAAAATATTACCTGTTTGACCAACACCAGTCCATTGTGAAGCATTGTTATCTGTACAGTTAACTATATATTCAGATGGCTCAAATCGAAGTTCAGGGGTTGTTGTAATAGTGACAGTAGTAGATTGGGAAACATTACAGTCATTAATTCTAGCATCAATTAGATTATTTTCACCATTGCTAAATGTTATATTTCTATCGGTTGCATCTATTAGGTTCTCTCTAGGAGTCATTATATCAGGGGTATCTACCAAGTTTGTCACATTTCCATCCATCTCTTCATTATGATTAATCGAGACATATCCTCCTTCAGCCTCTCTGGTTGTGCTTGTTAGATTTGTATTGTTAAGAACTTCTCTATCTCTACAGTAGTTAGTTAGATTTGTATCACAAAATATATCTACATTTAGTGGATGTCTTTGAACTCGTGATACAGTTGTATTGATTATTGGATAACTTGGCATATCTGGCACAACTCTAGCAAAATAGAAGTTTTTTCGATTGTCTGTAAATGCTCTATTTCCTTTTGGGATATGGCTATCTACATTATGAGATATTGAGTTTGCCTCTGTTGAGTTGACCTCTATTCCATGAAATGATACCTCAACAGGATTGATGAGTTGTGTTAGATGTTTGTTGAGATTATATCTCATATCAAGATGAAGTGTACCGTTATTTTCATCTAAAAATTTATCAGCACCAATCTGAATTATACTACCTTCACTATCTACTCTATCTAAGGTTCTATTTAAATCAAATGAGCTACTAGTTGAATTTGGATTAAATCTAATCAGTCTTGTAAAATCAACATCTGTACCATTTATAGTTGTTATAATTCCATCTATATTTATACTTTTATCTATCTCATTCACAGAGAGTGTAGTCGCATTCAAATCCAAAAGTAGATTGGTTGCCATACACCCTGCTGTGAAGTTTTTTGTGGTTTTATTATCTTCTGTTTGAGCTATAATATCTCCCAAAAACTGGATAGCTACACGGTTATAAGTTGTATTGAGTTCACTCATATAGAGAAAATCTGGGTGACTACTATTTGGTAGGTTATTCAGAGTGAGATTAACATCAAAGTGGTCAGGTTGGAATGTCAAGTTCAGTGGATTTAGTTGGAGCTTAATGTTACATCCTGATGGGATATTATAATCTTTTAAATTTTCATCTTCTGTCCCTTCTATTTTTGGTGATGTAAAAGATTGATTATCTTCACAATCTCCACTATTTTGGTCAACGGCTGTCCAGTTGCTGTCATCTGCTATAGTTAAAGTGTATCGACCCACATCATCGTGGCTAAAGTTAGGATTGTTATAAGAACCATCCGTAAAGTTAATATCCTCCTCAATCGGACTGGTATTGGCACAACTGCTTGTCCCACTGCTATTAAAATCAAAGTCTGTTTTAAAATTTTTATGGTATCCATTTGAGGGTAAACGCGTATTATGTTGTGTAGCGATAAAGGTTAAGTTATACTCATCATATCCTGATGCAAGAGTTATATTATTGTTAGGGTCTATGCTATTTTTTATCTCTTCTGTACCATCACCAATACTCATATAGAAACTCTCTGGACGAATAGCAAACTTATCTCGTGCAGGGTCTACTCTATCTATCCAACCTGAAGCCATTAGCGTATCGAAACATGTTTTAATATCCCCGTCACACTGCTCTCGTATGATATTGCCATTGGAATCTACTGCATAAGTGATGTTGAAAATCGCTTTTTTTATAGCTGGTAGATTATCCAAATCACTGTTGTTCATAACAAGGATTCGACTAGTTGGGTACTCTAGTGAGTAGTAGTAGAGATATGTTGTATATAGAGGAGTGGTAGGATTATCCTCATCCATTAGCTCTATCTTTAGTGGAACTTTCTCTAGCTCCTCTTCTGCTGTTAGATACTCATCATAAAAGACCACATGATAGTTGAAATCTCGACCCACTATCTGTGTATAGAGTGCAAAATCTTTACTATCTTTTAGGGTATTGGTTCGTTGAATATTGAATCTTCCTTGAATCCTTTGGTAACCAACCCTGACCACATAATCCTCAACTTCACCATCCGTTATAAGTCCTACTGGATTTAGATTTTTGTTTGAGGAGACTCTGGCTCGGAGATAGGTAATTCGTCCCTCGTCAATATTTGAAGGGAGCGTAATATCAACTATATTTGTACCTGCACTCAAAGGAGTTTCGGATTTATAGACCAAGTCAGCCGCATCAGAGAAGTGGTTATTGCTCTCATCCAAATTTATCCAAATCTTTAGATAAGCCTCTTTACTAATTGTGACTTTGATTTGATGAGTCTCTCCAGGTACAAAAGTGCTACCATTTATATCACTCCCATCCATCATGGTTATACCATCCTCATCATCAACACCATTTTTATCATCACCATCAGCATATAGAGTATCATAATCACCTATATCATGGTCAACTTTATATCCAAGATAGACACCGTTGGCGATATTGTGTCTGGCAGACCCATAACTTGCTGGTGCATCCCCATAATCCATAAATGTGAGGTTTGCTTCAAGACAGTTGGTTCCATCATTATAGTCAGCTGGTTGAGAATCTGACAAAAATAGCTTTTCTCCCTTTTTCAAATCAAACTCAAAAAAACCATTTCCTTTGCTATCGTTGGCAAAAAATCGTCCTAGATTATCAGAAAAAGTAGAGTCAAACTGATACCCAATATGAGGGTCACCAATAAAGGTTACGGCTCCTGTGGCAGTATCTATCTTTACCAATCTTCCACCATCAACAATTCCATGAAGGTATGCCCCCTCAGGAGTAAAAGCAAAATCTAGCAGAGAGATAGGTTCACTTAGATTCAAATCTGTTACATTTTTATCATTGATGTTGATTTTAAAAATCTTATCATAGCTAACCCCAGGTCCTGAGATGTAGTAGTGGTCTCCATAGATTGCACCAGCAAAGAGCTGTTTATCTGT
>NZ_JAACKB010000096.1 GCF_010892395.1 Sulfurovum sp. bin170 | reverse complement strand
GCTTATCTATAAAATGATAATTTTTTCTATAAGTTAACCATAAAAAACGCATTAAAAAAAAGACAAGAGCAGGAACAACAATTACCCCTACCCACCTTAAAAACCTTTTTTTCAATTATACATTCACCATTAACAGTTCACCATCCAAAGCACCTCTTGAAGTTTTAATGACTTTTACTCTCTCTATTTTTCCCAAAAGGTCTTCGCTACCCTTAACAAAAAAGAGTTTACCATCATCCGATCTCCCAGAGACTCTTCCATTTGGTTTCAACTCATCAAAATAGACCATATGCTCTCTATCCATCTGTGCATTCATAATCTCATCTACTATCTCAGTGTGTCTTGCTTGTAGTTTTGTTAACCTTGCACTTGCTATCTCATTTGGGATTTGATTACTATACTCTGCAGCCGCTGTAAGTGGTCTTGGGGAGTACTTAAATGAGAAAAGTTGCTCAAATCGAACCTGCTCTAGCACATCCATTGTATCTGCAAAATCCTTATCACTCTCGCCAGGGAAACCAACAATAATATCTGTAGATATAGTAGCTTCAGGGCAGAGTTCTCGTATCTTTTGACAGCGATTGATAAACCACTCTTTTGAGTAGCCTCTCTTCATCTCTTTGAGTATAGAGGTTGAACCACTCTGCAAAGGAACATGAATCTGCTTACATATCTTAGGGTTTGAGGCAAACTCTGTTAGAAACTCATCACCCATATGAAAAGGGTGTGGTGAGGTAAAACGAATTCTCTCTAAACCATTAATCCTACTTACTCTTTTTAGAAGTTCCGTAAAATTACACTTCTCTTGGTCAGAGGAGAAGTACTTACCATAGTTGTTGACATTCTGCCCAAGTAACATAATCTCTTTGGCTCCAGTCGCTACAGCCTTTTTTATCTCACCAACAATCAAATCCGTAGGGATTGAAATCTCGTCACCACGAGTAGCAGGAACGATACAGTAGGTACATGATTTATCACATCCCATAGAGATATTGACCATCGCTTTAAATGGATTGGTTCTATACTCTCCAAAGGCGTAAGAGCTATCATCATGGTCTATATCAACCTCAACAGCATGTCTCTTATCAATCACTGTAGAGAGTTTAGATACATTC
The DNA here is from genome assembly GCF_010892395.1 of Sulfurovum sp. bin170. Lineage (GTDB taxonomy): Bacteria > Campylobacterota > Campylobacteria > Campylobacterales > Sulfurovaceae > UBA1140. The sequence goes on along the minus strand of NZ_JAACKB010000096.1, from coordinate 3,640 downwards.
CTCGCCCCTAGAACAAAATCAACTATTGGAGCTCTTTTGATAATATCTCTTCCCAAGTGAGAAGCGGTACAACCTGTTACACCAATCTTTGCCGAAGCTTTTTTATATTTACGAAAAATCCCAATCTCTGAAAATAGTTTAGAGACAGGTTTTTCACGAACAGAGCAAGTGTTTATGATAATCAAATCAGCCTCTTCTACTCTCTCTGTCAACTCATATGGCTCTTTTTGATTAAGTTCAGCAATCATATGTTCGCTATCACGAACATTCATAGCACACCCTAAGGTCTCTATATAAAGTTTTTTCATTAAATCTAAACTGCTAACTATTTAACTATATGCACTTCATATATAAACTCATCATCGTTTAGTCCAAACTTTACTTCACGCATATATACAGAGTACTCCATCTCCTCAAAATGCTCAATAAGTGTCTTCAAATCTTTATGTGAATTCTCCTTATCGAAGTAAAATATAGACTTCTTTTCCAAATCTTCTTCAATCTTTGACAGCTCTATCAGTTTTGGTTTCGCTGTCACTGAAGCCCTTGCTAATTTTAGTTTCATATCTTTGTAATCCTTAAAAAAAAATATAATTCAGTATATTTATGTTTAAAAATATTATACCTATTTTACTTAAAGGTAAGTTTAGCTATAATTCATCTACTACAAACAACCGACAAAATCACACACATTCGTAACACATTGTTAAAGTTAAAAGAAAATAAAGGAATTAATTATGGAAAAAATTGTTGATATTATAGAGGCTATGGCTCATGAGAAAAATATCTCTCTTGAATCTGCGGTAGATGCATTTAAGGAAGCCTTGATTAAAACTGCAAAAAGATGTACAACCTATACATCACATTTTGAGGCTACTGTAGATATGGATAGAAAAGATTATCGTGTAGAACAGATTATAATTGTTGCAGAAGATCGTGATGAGAGATTTGAAAAAGAGCCAGATTCTGTGATTAGCCTAGAGGAGGCTCAAGAGGAGTATGGCTCAGACATTGAGCTAGGGGATGAGTTACGAAGTAATTTTATACTTGAAGATCATGGACGAACTGCTTCACACAATCTATTTAGAGAGTTACAGTACCATATACAGAGACAAGTAGAGCAAGACCTATTTGAAAAATACCGAGAGAGAGTTGGTACAGTTATGATAGGAACTGTTAATCGTATTGATGATAAAGATAATACATTTATAGAGATTGGTGAGCTAAAAGGTATTTTGAGCCAACGGAATCGTATCAAAGGTGAAAAGTTCAAAAGAGGAGACACTGTTAAAGCTCTTCTTCGATATGTCAGCATAGACCCAGAGATGGGAATGTTCCTTGAACTTACAAGAACAGCACCAAGATTCCTTGAAAAACTAATGGAGAAAGAGGTTCCAGAGATTGGTGATGAGACTGTAGAGATTATAGCAAGTGCAAGAATCCCTGGGCAGAGAGCTAAACTAGCACTCAAAACTGATTTCCCAAACATAGACCCAATTGGTGCGGCCGTTGGTGTAAAAGGGGTTAGAATCAATGCAGTAAGTGCAGAGCTAAATGGTGAAAATATCGACTGCGTTGAGTACTCACCAATCCCTGAGGTGTTTATCACTAGAGCCTTGTCTCCTGCTATTATTCAGAGCCTAAAAGTAACCGACCCTAAAGGGAAAAAGGTACTAGTCAATATTACCAATGACCAAAAAGCAAAAGCGATTGGTAAGAGTGGTATCAATATTCGTCTAGCTTCAATGCTGACTGGTTATACTATTGAGCTTAATGAGATTGAGGGGATTACCAATAGAACAGGTGATGGAGGTAAAAAATCTTCAAATGAAATTGAGAAGACTACTAGCACTGATGCATTGGCTGACCTATTTAAATAATTAAACAATTGAAAGTTGCAGGGTGGTGCCAATAAAATAAGGATTTAGACAAGGGAGTCCCTTGTCTCTACTGTTTTGAAATTGAAATATTGTAGGGACAATGGCACTGCCTTGTCCTAATAAATCAATAACAATACGCTTATTTCATTGGCATAAATGCACCACCCTTGTATAATAAAACTAGAGATAGAAAATGATATTTTTAAAGTTTAAAACTTATAAGTACCTATAAACTCCAAAGCTTTCTCTGCGTCTGAATCTTCCGTATACTCTGTATTAGAGAATATCGCATTAAGCGAGATATTTTTTGCAACCTCATAACCCAAGATAACATCAACTTCACAACCATCATCATATTTTGCATAACTAAGCGTACTAGCCAATCCACTAAATTTTCTAGATGCTTCTACTTTAAATGAATTATCTAATTTATCAGATGCCCATGTATTCCAAGAGCTAGTATAGAGTGAATCCACCTCAACCTTTCCAGCCGCTCTATCTTGAATATTGTTATAAGCAATACTCATACCCCAACCATCTATCTCACCTGCTACCTTTAGACCATAAGCCATAGAGTCATCACCCTCATCATAGTTAGTTGAGACTGCTTGAACAGCATAAAGAACCCCACTTCTCTTTTCAGAAACATCAGCATAGATTTGAGTATATCCCCCTGCATCTATATTGTAATACCAAAGATTTGCATCCACAACACTACTATAAGCCATACCAATAGCATAGTTGTCATCTGCCAGTTTTACAAACTCTGTTCCAGAGTTATTTGCTCTTAACTTGGTAACATACGCACCAATCAGTGTCAAGTTCGCTATCTTGTGAACAACTGTTCCTGCTTCAAAATGTGACGGAGCAAGTAGCCAATCAAAAGAGCCAAGCATAGGAGTATTTAATTGTTGCCGACCCACAATAGCCGTTGTTCCTCCCATAGTTGCTACAATATTTGCATTTCCAAAGTAGGCATCAGAGGTGTGTCGTTTTGCCATATTATCTTCTGGATCAAATAGACTACCTTTATTTTTACCCTCCATAGCACCACCAACACTTGCTCCCAAGCTATCATAACCAATAGCAGTAAAGTTAGCACTAATAGCATCTGAAAATTTATGAGATACATTTAGTGTCACAGCCCCACCTGCATTGGCACTCTCATTAGAGAATAGCTTATCTTTATTATCAGTAGTATAGTAGTAGAGTTGTGCCTTTCCATCTACTGTGGTATCGCTTTTTGCCTCTGTTGCACTTGCCACTACGCTAATAGCGACAAGAGATAGTAAAATCTTTGTCATATTATAAAATTCCCTTTAGTTAATTTATAACATAATAACAGATTTCTTATACTCTTTGCTCTAAAATATGTATATTTTTTCATCAAATTATTATAGTCATTTAAAACTAATCACCAAATGAGTATAATTCTCATAATTTTCTCATTTTTAAATGATATAATTTAGCCAAAGGAAAAAAATGGAAATAGAACTTCTTAGTGAAATCGTGGATTATGGTATATTGGGATTGTTAGCTTTTATGAGTTTTTTAACACTCTTTTTTTGGATAGAGAGACTGCTCTTTTACAGAGGTGTCAAGGTGGAGAGCTACAGCACCCAAGAGGCACTAGAGCTTGACATCACAAATAATCTCTCCATCATCTCTAGTTTTGGAGCCAATGCACCCTATATCGGTCTTCTTGGAACTGTTCTTGGTATTATTATCACATTCTATACACTCGGTCAGACAGGTGAGAT
>NZ_JAACKB010000095.1 GCF_010892395.1 Sulfurovum sp. bin170 | reverse complement strand
TATCTGCTTAACTTTTTGAGTGTTGTCTATCCTATTATTTATATTAATTCGTTTAAGCCTATTGAGGCTACTAAGCATTTTTAGGACTGTAATACTAAATGAGATACTCTATTAGTTTTGGTTGGTCTCGATTTGATAGTTTGGAATGGTTATGGTTATGGTCATGGTGGATTATATCGTTTTTTGTGATAAAATGGCAACAAAAGAGTAAGTGAGGAAAAAATGAAATACAATTTAGAAGGCAAAATATTCGAATCTATATCAAACAGCAAAAATGGAGAAGTTGATGAGAATACATTTTTCTATTATCATCAAGAAGGCTCCATCGTCTGGGCAGAGTATGAAGGTGGGTCAGTCCAAAAAGGTCACCTAATTGCAAATATGCTTGATGATGGGAGGCTTGATATGCGATACCATCATATCAACAACAGTGGAGAGATAATGATAGGCAAGTGCATCTCTACTCCACAACTAACCGAAAGTGGATATATGAAGTTTCAAGAGGAGTGGCAGTGGTTGTCGGGGGATATGTCAGCAGGTTATTCTGAGATTGTGGAGATAGATTCTGTGTGATCTTATAGAGAAAGACAAACGGATTGTGGTCATGCTTACTTAGAACATTAATATTCTATTTTATATTGTATATAACTTGAATTTTACTATATTTTTTATTATTTAAAGAACATTCTCTTATGCTTATTGTGATAAAATTCAACTGTTATATTATGATAGAAATTAACTTGAAAAAGGAGACTATTATGAAATTAAAAAACTTTTTAAATATTGTTGGGATTTCTCTTCTATTGCTACTTTCAACTCTACAAGCAGAAGAGATGTCGTTTTATCATGGTAATGGATGTCTACACTGTGGAAAAGTGGAGAAGTTTTTAGAAAATAGCAAATTGGATATTACTCTTACAAAAAAAGAGATTTATCAAAACTCTGACAATGCTGAAGAGTTTAATAGTATCTGTGACAAACATGATATAGCTCTCCTAGATAGGACAATTCCTCTTCTATATAGCCAAGGAAAACCTTTTTTGGGAAGTGAAGATATTATCGCTTATATCAAATCTCTACAAGAGACCAACTCCATCCAAGAGAATAAAAATGAGACCATTACAGACTCTAGCAAACATCAATTGACAATACCTGTTCTGATTGGAGCGGCGATTGTGGATGCCATCAACCCATGTGCTTTTGCTGTTTTATTAATTTTGATGACAACTATTATGGCTACCAAAGATAGGAGAAAAGCCCTCTATACAGGTCTTGCTTTTTCTGCGGCAATCTTCCTCTCATACCTATTTATGGGATTGGGACTATACTCTGTTGTGGCAAGTTTTGAGACGACACATACATTTATGATGATAATTGGTGTGATTGCCATATTGATTGGTCTCTTTAATATCAAAGATTATTTTTGGTATGGAAAAGGTTTTCTGATGGAGGTTCCCATGTCGTGGCGTGGTAAGTTGAAATCTCTTATCAAATCAGTGGTCAATCCTCTAGGGGCATTTTTTATTGGTATTGTTATTAGTCTCTTTTTACTACCTTGTACCAGTGGACCTTATATTGTGATTACGAGTATGTTGGGACATAGTGAGAGCTTTTTACATGCATTGACTCTGTTGATTTTATACAATATTGTATTTATCTTGCCGATGTTATTTATTACAATAGGTGTAAGCTTTGGGCTTGATATAAACAAAGCGGAGGAGTTGAGACAGAAAAATCTACAACGACTGCATCTAGTAGCAGGTGTGATTATGCTACTTATGGGAATCGCTATACTTGTATATTATGGTTAAAAAACTCTAGGAAACGCAGACTTTAGTCGCGTAAAGCAATAAGCGAGGCTAAAGCCCAATGCCAATGAATTAGCGAGGCTGAAGCCATCG
>NZ_JAACKB010000094.1 GCF_010892395.1 Sulfurovum sp. bin170 | reverse complement strand
TGTGGCATCGCTTACCACTATATCTTTTAGTCTATTTTTCATCCATATATCAAGTACAAGATTCTCTTTTAGCTTCTCAAGCTCTATAGCAAACTGTGAATCTTTCTCAATTCCTTCTCTTTTTGCCACCACTATATATAGTTCTCTCTCTATCAATTGAGTAATAACTTTCTCTTTCTGTTGCCTACTCATAAATGAATATCTTCCCCCAGGGATACTTTTGGAAACAAATCTCTCAACATCATTTTGTGTTATATCTTTTCCATCTACAGTTGCAACTATATCTGTTGCAACAACAGCCAATGTCAACAGTAACTTAATAAATAATAATCTATACATATTTTTGAAGTCCTTCTATATAAAGTTCGCCACATATTTTAACCATTGTAACTTAAAATGATAAATGATTTGTTAATGAAATTTATCTAATTTTAAGTAAGCAGATATAAAATTCGGTATGAGCAAAACAAAAAAAATCAAAAAAGCAACAAACAGAGAGATAGAAGCGATAAAAACACTTTTTTTAGAACACTATCCAAACTCGGTCACTGAACTAAACTACACAAACCTATATGAGCTACTTATATCTGTCATGCTCTCTGCACAGTGTACAGACAAGAGGGTCAATATCATCACTCCTGCTCTCTTTGATAACTATCCAAATGTAGTAGCGTTGGCAAATGCTGATATTAACAGAGTCAAAGAGTATATAAGGAGTTGCTCTTTTTATAATAATAAAGCAAAAAACCTCATCAAAATGGCACAATTTGTCATCGAAAACTACAACGGAGAGATACCATTGGAGCAAAAAAAGCTCATAAAACTAGCAGGTGTAGGGCAAAAAACAGCCAATGTTATAATGATTGAGTTTACAGGAGCAAATCTTATGGCAGTTGACACACATGTCTTTCGTGTTGCACACCGTCTAGGACTAAGTGATGCCTCAACTGCTACAAAAACTGAAGAGGAGTTAAGTAGAAAGTTTAAAACAGACTTACATCTACTCCACCAAGCTATGGTACTGTTTGGTAGATACAGATGTAAAGCTATCAACCCTGACTGTGAGGGCTGTTTTATGACTCCTTACTGTAAAAGCAAAGAGCGATTTAAAGTGTAGAGACAAGGCATGCCTTGTCTACTAATTAGGATTTCCTGCTTTTTTATACCACTCTAATGCAATATAAATATCCTTTTTAACCCCATAACCTTTTTCATACGCAATACCCAATGCATACTGTGCTTTCTTCACACCCTTGTCAGCAGCTTTCTTAAACCATGTTGCTGCCTCTTTATGGTTTTTTTTGATACCTTGACCTCCTGCATAAGCGACTGCCACATGATACTGCCCCTCTATATCACCTAACTTCGCTGCTTTTTTATAATACTCATAAGCTTTAACCTTGTCTCTTTTTACCGCATAACCATTTGCATACATATTACCTAAGTTATTCATAGCTTTTGCACTTCCATTCGCAGAGGCTTCTTGATAAAGGCTGTATGCTTTTTTCAAATCTTTTGCAACACCATGACCATTTTGATACATCTCACCTAGCTCATTTTGAGCATCGACATTGCCACTTTTGGCAGCTCCAACATACCATGAGACAGCTTTTTTCTCATCTCTAGCTACCACTCTCCCCTCTTGTGACAAAACAGCCATCTTGTACTGTGCATCACTATTCCCTTTGTTGGCGGCTGTTTGATAATACCTTATCGCTTTAGCTGTATCTTTTTTAACCCCATCACCCTTTTTATACATATCACCCAGAGCATTTTTGGCATAAGCATCACCATGTTTAGCCGCTTTGTCATACCAATACTCTGCTTTTTTCTTATCCTGCTTGACCTTTTTACCCTCATCATAGAGTTTTGCCAAAGTATACTCAGCATCTTGATGATACTGTTTTGCCGCTTTGAGATAATAGCTCATCGCTTTTTTCATATCTTTTTTTACCCAATAGCCATTATCATAAGCAACACCCACATGATACTCTGCAGGAGCATAATTCATATCCGATGCTCGTTTAAAATAGTAAAAAGATTTTTTCAAGTCCTGTTTCATACCTTTGCCTAAAGCAAAATTCATCCCTATCTTATCTAACTGTTCAGCAGAAACTGGTGTAGCTCCTGTACTTTCTCTTGCTGATATAAGAAGTGTCAATACTACCATTGTCAAAAATATTTTTCTCATAACGGTTCCTTTTTTTCACAATTGTATCATGAAAAACATATAATTCAAGATTTTTTCTATTTTATTCTGTTAACAATCTCCTCAACAACCTCAAATATCTTACCCACAGAATCCAATTTCATCTTCTCACGAGTAGAGTGAGGATAGATAATAGTAGGACCAATAGAGGCAAACTTTATATTTGGATATTTTTCAGATATTACGCCACACTCTAATCCTGCATGGATTGCTTTGTATTCACTTCTGCCAAAAACTTTGGTCATGCTACTGTTTACAATCTTGGTAAACTCATTTTTCTCTGGTCTCCAAGCAGGATATTTAAACTCCTCACCCACTTTAAAAGCATTGGCTATTGCTAGATTTTGATTTTTTTTACAGATGGCTTTTAGACCCTCATCAGACATAGCCCTAGCACTAGACTCAATAATAGCATCACCCTCTTCAAAACTTACAATGGCTAGATTTATACTTGTATCAGGGATATTTAGCTCTTGATTAAAATTTTCAACACCATCTTCAAAAATATTTAATAGATTTAAAAACTCTTCACTTTGATAAACTCTATAACGATTATCAAGAGCAATCACCTCTACCATACCACTACTATTCAATTTATCTTTGGATGATACGATAGCATAAGCATTGGCAGGTATAGAGTTTCGTCTCTCTCCTCCTTCAAAAGAGGACAATAACAGATTTTTCTCTTTTAGATAGTTAGCCAAAACCTTAATAGCATTAGGGATGCCTTTGTCTATATCCACCCCAGAGTGTCCACCTGCTAAACCTGTTACACTAACTCTATAGAAATAGTCCAATGCCTCACACTCTTCAAATGTCTCAAAAGCAACCAAATCAGCTCCTCCAGCACAACCTATACAGACCTCTGCCTCATCCTCAAAGTCAAGGTTTAGCATATGTCCACTATCTAACTCAAATTCCAAAGCAGATGCACCAACCAAACCTATCTCCTCATCAGAAGTAAACAGAAACTCCAACTCTTCACCCCTATCCATCAAAACCATCATCATCGCTATAGCTATACCATTATCAGCACCTAGAGATGAATCTTTAGCATACATCCAACCATCTTCTATATAAGTCTCTATATTTGCTTCTCCAATACATACCATATCATAGTGTGCTTGAATGGAGAGTTTTGGTTTACCTTTTTTTATAAGTATATTTTTGGTCTCATCTATCTGCACACTATAGCCTCTCTCTTTGGCAAAAGTCTCTAAAAACTCTAAAAGCCTCTCTGCCTCTTGACTACAATGAGGTATTTTTGTTAATGAAATAAAATATTCTATAATTTTTTCTT
>NZ_JAACKB010000016.1 GCF_010892395.1 Sulfurovum sp. bin170 | reverse complement strand
TTAAAAATATTTACACAAAAAAGAGATTTCGCCGAAAGGCTTAAAAAAGAAGAGTATACACTTATGCAAATCGAAGGTGTGATAGCAATCACACCCTACTTGTTATCGTCAGGATACCAATTTCCATTTTTAAGACGGTAACCATTTCAATGATTGATGTTTGGTCTAAGTTAAAAGTTGGTATAACTATCCAATCTCAAAAAAAGGAGCTTTATTAAATGTTACATTTAGCCTCCAACTCCATATCAAGAGCAAAATTACTAAACCAATTCAATATAGATTTTATCCAAAAAGCCCCAACCTATGATGAAGAGCAAATCACAACCAAAATAGCCAAAGACTTTGTCTATATCGCAAGTAAAGGGAAACTAGAATCAGCTCTAAGAGAGTTTGGCTTAGAGACTCCTCTCCTCACTGCTGATTCTGTTATAGCTACAGCGGATGGAACCATTCTGCGAAAACCAAAAAGCAGAGATGATGCCAAAAGGATTTTGCAGATGCAAAGTGGCTCACAAATAGCCATCATCTCTGCTATGCACTACAAAACCAAATCCTTTTATCTCTGTGATATATCAGCTACCTACTATAAATTTGCTCCATTTGAAAAAGATGACCTAGAGAACTATTTAGAGGGTGGATTGTGGCAAGGAAAAGCTGGAGGATGTATGGTTGAGGGATTTTGTAAAAAATATATAGAGTCTGTTAATGGATATGAGAGTACAGCAATGGGGTTGAATGTTGAAAGATTAATGGGATGGTTGTAAAAGATGAGAATAGACCTGAAATGAACTAACATTCCAGAAAAATCTATAATATTACCCACATCCACCACTACAACTAGTAGCAGAAAAATCCGTTATATTTGTAGCATTAGATTTTTTTGAAAAGACTATTTGCGTTACTCCATTTGGAAGCTCGTGGTCTATGTAGTCAAACTCATCTGCTATTTTAGGGTAGAGACCTGAGGGAGGACAATGATTTAACATAATGAGTTGTTCATTCTCTTTCAAAATAGCCAAACCAGCCATAGCGTTCACCATTGGATGACCACCTTTTGTCGTGTCAAATAGATATGTGGTTATGGGACCCATTGTTCCCTTTACAAATTCAACGGTTGCATTTTCAACTTTTATAGGAGTACTGTTTTCTATATTCATCTCTTAAGTATTACCTTTTTTAAGGAATTGTAACATATATTTATGGAACTTAGTTTATAAATATATGTTTAGTCATAATATACCCCAATAAAAAAAGAGAACCAACACATAGAAATAGCCCAACTTTTCATCTCCTTTATCGCTAGTAGATGGGCTCATCTACTCCCCTTTCGGAGATAAAACCAACTTTACTTTTAGATTTGCAGAGCCTTTTCCTGAAGCGATAAAAATATTCCCCTCAGCAGAGAAACTAATGCCTATTTCCACCTCTGCTCTCTCTACAATCATATCTTTGTTAAGCTCTTTGTAGGTCTCAGCGATAGGTCGAATGCTTTTGATTAGAAGATTTTTAATGGTATCAATCGAGCCGTCAACCTTTTCAATTACACCGTTTCCACCTGAAATCATCTCTATTTCACTTTGAGGTACTTCTACCTCCATTAGCAGTCCATTATCTAGTTCGATTAGTTTTTTTGACATCTTGTTCCCCTTAAAATGTAGATTTAAGTTATTTTACTGGAAAAATTATTGATTTGAGATGAATTTTTGAGAAGAAATAAGAGTTTTTGTGGGTAGAAATACCCACAAAATTTAAAGAGATTAGCCTTTAATCTCCACCGAATAAGCCTTATGAGACAACGGCACAGCAGGTCGTTTGATATGCTTCGGTCGTCTAAGCTTATCTCCTGCCTGTAGAGGTCGCGTTAGTTTATCTCTCCAAGCTTGATAGACCTTCATATTATTATCATAGTTCACCCAAATATCACCGATTTGGTCATCTTCTCCTGCGAGTTCGATGCTTACTTTTTGATGCCACGCGTGGTTACCTGCGATTGGGTCTGGATGTGAAGGAGCCACGGCATTTTGCCATGAGCCACTTAGTCCATCCCACCAGATATTATCAAGGTCTTTATTGTACTCTTTGAACTGCCACGAATCCTTGTTCTCCATCATCCCCTCGTCAATTCCTTGGGTTGGTTTCATCGTTCCGATTTTGCCATCCATCGTCATCTCATAGAGTGGAGCACCCACACCCATCACTCCTAGTTTGTGAGCAAACCCAGGGATGGTAATAGCATTTTTGAGCTTCCATCGTCCTGCGTGGTGTGAGTTGGCTAATACACCTGGCATGGTCGCTTCTGTTGGAACAGCCATCGCGATAAAATACCCTGACTCTAATCCACTGACCGTATCAGAGATAGTCACTTTGATAGCATCACCCTGTTTGATGTTCATTCTATGAGCATCTGATGTGTTAATCCAAACTGGATTATGGTTTTGACTTATCTCCATAAGATGTTTAGAGTTCACCGAACGAGTGTGAATATTATACGGCAGTCTAAATACGGTATTCAGTGCAAAATCATTCTCTTTTTCCATAAAGTCATGGTGTACTTGTGATACCACATGCACCATTTTCTTTCGCTCCTCTTTGCTCTTTGGATAGATAGGAATTGCATACTCTGGCCATTTCCAATCAGCAAACCATTGAGAGAAGAACTCTGCTTTTCCACTTAGTGTATGGAAACCTTGTTTAAGCTCACCCCCAACCTCTACGCCGATTGTTCCATGCTTCTCACCTTTTTTACCATTGACAGTGATGGTTCCAAACGCATCTTTGGTTACCTCATCCTCTTTATAGTGGTGACCATGAGCATGGTAGGTATCTCCTACTTTTTTCAGAGGTCGCTCTTGTGGTTTGAAGATATTGTCCTCCTCTAGCCATGTACCCATCGCACTCATCATCTCATAGTTAGGATACTTAGAGTCAGGATAGTGCTTTTTAGCTGTCTTTTTAAGATTTGGTAACTTATCAAACGCTGCTTGATACCACTCGGCAATCGTCACTGCTCTGCTTGGGTCAGCTTTGGATGCCCAAAACTTACGAACACCCAATTTACCATCAGGGTCAACATGATGTGTCATGATATTTGCCCAGAACTCAACCTCTTCCCAAACTTCACCAAGACCAGCAGCGATGTGAGCTTCTAGAGTTGCTCTGGTTGGGTCTTTTGGTTTCCATCCCATCTTCTCTAATGCAACACGCAATGCAGGTTGTCTAAAGCTTAACCATCTCTTTGGCTCTGTCGCCTCTGAGTGTTGGTCATGTCTCTCACCTGCTAGTCCCACTGGCAAAATGAAGTCACAATACCAGTTTGTCTCTGACCATGTTGGAGATAGGTTAAATGATAGACCTATTTTATCCTCTCGTTTAAGAGCCTCAATCCATCTAAATCCATCAGGATTAATCCAAACAGGGTTATACATTCGTGGAATCCAAACATCCAGTTTTTCAGGAACTTTAAGCCCTTTGGCATTCCACTTGGCTCTCCACTCATCATCAAGCAGTAGGTGAGGCATAATGTGACTCATCTCATATGAACTCAATGGATACTCAGGTGGCCAAGCAATCTCATTCCAAACATCAACTTTTGGAGGTCTCTCACCTGCCACAGCAGCCTTATCACCTTTTCCATTGACCGAGATAACATGCCAATGGTGCATTCCCACACCACCTTTGTCTCCTGCCATAGCACCTCGTAGACCAAGAGCCAAAAATGCAGACCGAGCAATCATCCAACCACCACGGTGAGCAATTGGTCCTGCTCTCCATATATAGGTTGTTACTCTAGCACCTGCGTCGATAAACATATCATAAAGCTTCTCTACAATTCTAGCTTCAACTCTACACTCTTTTGTTACAAAATCAAGTGTATACTCAGAGTACATCTCTGAAATCATTGCGATGAAGTCTTCGTAGCTGTCACCTTGTGGCACAGATTTGATGTAATTTTTCTCAACCAATAGAGCCAAGTACTCTTTGTTTGCCATCATCTCTGCCCAATTGAACCAGTTCTTTACAAACTTGTGGTCAACTAAATCTTCACCATTGATACCTTTTTCATTCAAAACTCTATTGGCTAGATAGAGATAGAGTGCTGTCTCTGTACCTGGCCAACATGGAACCCATAGGTCAGCCATACCAGCAGAGTTTGACATTCTAGGGTCAAGTACTACCATCTTGGCACCTTTTTTCCTAGCCTCTGCGATTCTACCTGCTGCTTGTTGGAAGTAGTGACCCGCATCAGCTGCGTGAGAGGATTGTAGGAAAATCAGCTCCGAATTTGCCCAATCTGGTGAGTTTCTATCATCGTTGAACCACTGGATAGTTCCCTGTCTTGCACCTGCACTACAGATGTTGGTGTGTGAATCATACCCATCACAACCCATAGAGTGAGGAACTCTGTGACCAAAACCGTTCTCATTTGGTCGTCCAACATGGTACATAATTGATTTTCGTGAAATCTCATCACCTCGCTCTAGCGTGGTTTTCATCTTTGTACCAATCTCTCTCATCGCCTCATCCCAAGTGGTTCTTACCCACTTTCCTTCACCTCTTTTGCTCCCCGGAGCTCTTTTTAGTGGGAAAGGGATTCTATCTGGGTCATACATCTGTGATTGAGTTGCGTAACCTTTTGCACAGTTTCGTCCACGGCTTCCTGGGTGGAGTGGATTTCCCATATACTTTCGTACTTTTAGGTCTTTTGGATTTTTTGTCTCTTTATAGACTCCAATATCTACCCACGCAGTAAGTCCACAAGATGCTTCACAGTTAGAGCATGATGTAGGCACAAGCATGTACTCTGTTAGCTTGATTCCATCAGGGTTATCTGCACTCTTCACGCCTTTTCTTGCAACACCGCCTCGTTTCCAATCATTGCCATCAAGCTCATGGTAACTGTTCCATTTTTCAGGGTCTGGGTATCGCTCCAAGTTTACAGGTGCTGTAACTTTTTGATGATTGTCAGCGATTGCAGGTGTATCTATAATCGTCTCAAATACACCTTTTGCAACTGTCGCTCCTGCGACTGTGTATGCTGTTCCTTTTAGGAATGTTCTTCTGCTCTCAAAGAAAGAAGATTTGTTGTTATTCATTTTTTTAACCATATTTTCCTCCTTAACTTAATGGTAGTAGTTGTGGAATTTTGAGCCACACATCTTTTGCCATATAGAGACCAATTAGCGTTGTAATCGCTGCTAGTCTCATTAGCGTTGGGTTGTAATCTCTCATGCTTCCTTTTGCTATAACAAATGGGATAATATAACCTAAAACCATAGCAAACCAAAACTGTGTATTATACTCACCACCTGAATGAACAAATGCTAAAGTAGCTTCAACCTCTGCTGCCTTGAACGAGAAAAAATACTCACCCATATACATTGTAAATGAGAACGCTACAGAAAATGCCAATATCATTGCCAAATCTTTTTTCACATCAGGAGACCATTTTTCAGAGATTAAGACAAGAGTTGCACTTCCAACCATAAAGGCTGCAAGTAACATCTGAATCATCTCAGGGGCTCCTACCCACAACTCTCTTGCACTCGATTGTGCCATAATAATAGCTGTGTACATTGTAACAGGGAGAGCCAAAAAAACTACAAATGGAAAAACTTTATCATAGAGGTCAGATTTTTCTCTGATTGATTTTGCAATTCCAATATGTCGCCCAAAATCAGGATGTTGGTCAAGGAATCCAATCGCCATCATAAGTGTAATCAATCCTGTAAATAACGAAGCCATCCACGCACCAACAGTAATCGCACTTGACCAGTTTGGATTCAAGAAGATATTAATCATTCTCAGAGGCTGATGCAGGTCGATAAGTGTAAAGAACAAGAAAACATTTAGTGCTATAAATGAGATAAGTGGCATCATCCATCTTAGATTTGGCATATCCTCTTTTTTGTGTCTATGAAGCAGAAATGCACCCACAAGCACCACACCTGTACCGATACTTTTTGCCCACATATTAAGTGTAATCATCCATCCCCATATAATCCCTGGGAGTGGAACATCAAGCGTTACGATTGCTTGGGTTGCTTCTATACCATGCTCTACCATTATTTTCCTCCTTTAGTTGCAGACTCTATCAGACTATCATTTGTTAACTCATCATTATGCCCAGATGGAGAGAGGAACCTATCAATCATAGAGTGATGAGGGTCACCGATATGGTCAAGATGTGTAATCTTATTAAAGAGTCCATAACCTTCTATTCTCTTATGTGCCAGAGGATTGAGTATATTGTTTCCACCACCTACATAATAGTGTTTTGGATTGGTATGCTTTTCAGGTTTTCTCACCTGTACATTGCCTTGATGCTCCATAATGTATCGAGAGATATGACTAGTCTCATCCTCGACATCACCAAATATATTTGCTTCAACTGGACAAGCAACCACGCACGCAGGTTCAAGTCCACCCTCAACTCTGTGAGCACAATATGTACATTTGTCAGCAGTGTTGGTCTCTGGATCCATATAGATAGCACCATAAGGACACGCCATCATACAGCCAGCACAACCTATACATCTGCTGTTGTCAATATTTACAATTCCATTTGGCAGATAGTGCAGTGCAGATACTGGACAGATTCGCTCACAGGGAGCGTTTTCACAGTGGTTACAACGCAGAGGTGTAAAGTTCCTACTGGTATCAGGGAATGTCCCCACATCTATATATTTTACACGCAAACGCCACGAGCTTAGTGGCACTTCATTTTCAACTTTACAGGCGATTTCACACCCCTTGCAACCCATGCAAAGGCTCAAATCGACTAAAAAACCTAACTTCATGCTTCCTCCTATTTATTTAAGTTATAACTATTATTATTGTAGATTATTCTAAAACTAATGAAACAAAATAATCTTTACTAATGTATAAATACTAGCATTTTTTATAAGT
>NZ_JAACKB010000093.1 GCF_010892395.1 Sulfurovum sp. bin170 | reverse complement strand
TCGGATAGGGTGGTGGCTGTTAGGGGAATGGTTAGTAGGAGTGTGGTTAATATTTTTGATAAATGTTTTTTTGGCACTAGATGCTCCTTGTATTGCAAAAGAGTATCAAGTGCGTGTTAACTGTGGGTGAATTTTATTTATTTATCTCCATCAAAACAAAAGTAGGGGCAGAGCCAAGTCTCTGCCCTAAAATGGAATTAGCGATTAAAACCCACTAACCTTAACCATCTCAGTAATATACTCCAAAAGTGGGTCAACATAGAACATTGAACCCACCGTTATAAATACAGTGATACCAAGAACAGTCATAAGAGGTTTAGAGACATTGTAATATACAACTTTCTCTTTAAGCTCTGCTGCTGGTTCTTTTAAGAACATATAGACAATCAGCTTCAAGTAGTAGTAAGCGGATATTGCAGAGTTTGCACCCATGACAAGAGCCAACCATACCATACCTACATCAACGGCTGATGACATAATATAGATTTTACCCCAGAATACTGAGAATGGTGGAACTCCTGCAAGGGAGAGCATAAAGAGAGCCATAACAACTGCACCCATAGGCATAACATTAATCATCCCTGCGAACTTTTCGTAAGGGTGGTCATATCTTGCGTGGTGGATATTGTGTTTGTGACGACTTACCCATAGCATTGTGAATGCTCCAAGGTTTGTGAACATAAACAGACCATAGTACAAGAATACAGAAGCATTTGCTTTTGTGGTTGCTATAGCGATTGCTGCCATAATGAAACCTGCGTGTGAGATGGATGAGTATGCCAACATCCGTTTCACATCCTCTTGGACTAGTGCCATAATGTTTGCTAGAGTCATTGTTAGGACTGCTAGGACTAGGATGGCTGTCTGTACCCACTCAACACCGAGGTGGATTAGCATCTCAAAGATTCTCATGGATACAACGGCTGCTGTTACTTTTGGAACAACGGACATATATCCTGCCAAAGGAGCTGATGCACCTTCGTAGACATCTGGAGCCCATGTGTGGAATGGGAATAGAGATAGTTTAAACGAGAATGCAGCTAATAGGAATGCCGCACCACCGATAATAAGAGCGGTCATACCTGGGTCATCTATTCTTGCTTGAACTGCGTCTGCTATCTGATAAAGCTCTAAACTTCCACTTATTCCGTAGAGGATAGCAGAACCCATTGTGAAGAATCCTGCTGCCAATGCACCCATTGTGAAGTACTTAACTGCTGCTTCAAATGAGTTGTGTCTGTTGTGTAGGGCTATCAGTGTATAGAGTGATAGTGAAGATGTCTCTAGTCCTATAAAAATAAGAATCAAGTTATCTGAACTCACCATAAACTGTAGTCCTGCTAACATAAACAGGAATAGGGCAAAGAACTCTGGGTATGAGTACTCATGGAATCTTTTTGAGGTTAGTGCCAATGGGATAAAGAGCATCGACGCTACCAAGATAAGAATCTGAGTGATAATTGCGATACCATCAATGAGCATCACATCAAAAAAACCTCTCTCATTTACATTTAGACCAAGGACTGCTCCAAGGTCGATTAGGATAATAAGAAGGGTCAACATAACATAGAGAGACTTATGTAAGTTCTCTTTTAGTAGGTCAATTATTAGGATAATAAGACCACCAGCGATTGCGATAAGCATCGGTGATAGTGTGGCTAGGTTAAGGGATTCCAAGCTAATATTTACTGGCTCTAACATTACTTTGCCTCCTTATCTGATTCTTCTTTTTCAGGCTTCATAGAGATAATCATATCTTTAGCCTCCTGGGTTCGAGCTTTGTACTCCATCTCAACTAAAAGTTTCTGAACAGAGTTATCAATTGGTCCGAGTACTGGTTTTGGATAGATACCTAACCATATTACGATAGCTACTAGAGGTAAAAGTGCTGTAAGCTCTCTTCTGTCTAGGTCTTTTAGGTTTCTGTTCTTCTCATTGGTAATTGGTCCAAAGAATGTGCGTTTGAAGAGTGTCAACATATAGACAGCTCCGATGATAATAGTAAGACCTGCGATAATAGTTCCTATAGGTGATACTTGATAGAAACCAAGTAGAACCAAGAACTCACCAACAAATCCAATTGTAAGTGGAAGTCCAACTGATGCCATTAGCATTACACCAAAGACTGTTGCATAGATAGGCATAACTTGTGCTAATCCACCAAACTCACTCATCATTTTGGTTCCTGTTCTCTCATAGATAACACCTACAAGCATAAACAAGGCTCCTGATACAATTCCGTGAGATAGCATAAGGAAGATTGAACCTCCAAGACCCTCTGCATTCATTGCAAATACACCAAGCATAATAACACCCATGTGAGACACAGATGAGTAAGCGATAACTTGCTTCATATCTTTTTGAGCAAATGCTACCATTGCTGTATAGACAACCATAATAAGTGAAAGTGTCATGATAAATGGAATCATGCTAACCGATGCGTCAGGGAACAGTGGAAGTGAAAATCTTACAAATCCATAAGTACCCATCTTAAGAAGAACTGCCGCAAGGATTACTGAACCGATTGTTGGTGCTTGACCGTGTGCGTGTGGTAACCATGTGTGGAATGGGAACATTGGCACTTTGATGGCAAACCCTGCAAACAATGATAAGAACAGCCAAAACTGCAGATCTGTTGAGAGGTCAAGTTGATACCAATCTAGTAGGTTAAATGTCCATACTCCTGCCTCCAAATGATAGAGGTATGCCATCGCTAAGAGACCCACCAACATTACAAGCGAACCTGCAAATGTATAGAGGAAGAACTTAATCGCCGCATAGACTCTAGTAGGTCCACCCCATGCTCCAATAAGATAGAGCATAGGAACCAGTGAAAGCTCCCAAAACATATAGAAGATAATCGCATCTAATGAGAGGAAAACACCCACCATTGTCATCTCCAAAAATAGTAGAGAGACAATCATGTTTTTCATATTGGCTATTTTGCTCTCATCTAACAAGATGATACCAAGTAGCGTAATCAGTGTCGCCATAATCACAATAAATAGTGATATACCATCAACACCTAAGTTGTATGAGATACCAAACTGTGAAATAATCGGTGCAAACTCGGTAAACTGCATACCTGCATTTGCGTTATCAAAACTCATCCATAACCACATGGCGAGTAAAAACTCTACTGTTGCAACAGAGATACCATACGCTTTAGCAGACCCCTTATCGACAACAAATCCTAATATCCCAGCTAACAGTGGGAAAAATATCAATATACTTAATATATGATCCATAATCTCTCCTTAACCTATGACAGCTGATATAGCCGCTGCCACAATTAGTAATAACGCACCTGCACCCATCCAGTTGAGGTAGGTTGAGAGGTTACCAGTCTGCATAGTTCTTGATTTGTCACCCGCATCGTAAATTGTCTTAGCAATCGTATCAACAGTGCCATCAACTATCTTATTATCCCACTCCCAAAACTTATCAGAAGCGACTATATATGGTTGAACGATAAATCTATCATATGCATGAGGAACATAGTATTGGTTCTCTAGCAATTTGTAGATAAATGAGTTTTCTACCTTCTCATCTCTCTGCCATGCCATAGCACCTTTTCCTGCATACTTTCTATAAGCTATCCAAATACCTATTACAGCAAAGAGAACAACTAATGCTCCTAACAACCATGCTATATGGTGTGTATGGTCACTCATCTCATACGCTGGAAGATTTTTGGTGATAAACGCTTTATATCCATCCATAAACCAACCAAATGAGATAGCAAGAATAGCCAGTGGAGCCATCGCTACTAGTACATATTTGTACATATCGTGTGGATTAAATCCTAGTGGTTTCCATCTCTCTTCACCGTGGAATGAGAAGAATACCTGTCTAAAGCTGTAGAATGCTGTCATCCCTGCTGTGATAACCAACATAATCCAAATAAGGTAAGTCCCTTCATTAAATGCGGTCTCAATAATCGCATCTTTTGAGTAGAAACCTGCAAAGAACGGAAGACCAGCAAGAGCGATAGAGGCTATACCCATATAGATATATGACCCCATCATCACCTTTCTAAGTCCACCCATCTTGAAAATATCAAGTTCATCATCCATTGCGTGCATAACATTACCTGCACCAAGGAATAGCAACGCTTTGAAGAACGCGTGAGCTGCGAGGTGGAAAAGTGCAATCCAATACGCACCAAGACCAGCGGCTGCAAACATATATCCAAGCTGTGAGAGTGTTGACAAGGCAACGATTCTCTTTATATCTCTAGCAATAAGAGCCATAGAAGCAGCATAGAATGCTACAAATGTACCAAGAGCCGCGATAAACATCGAGACACCTGATACAGCTTCCATGCTATAGAGTGGACTCATTCTAATAACCAAGAATACCCCTGCTGTTACCATAGTAGCTGCGTGAATTAGTGCAGAAACAGGCGTAGGCCCTTCCATTGCATCTGTAAGCCATGTGTGTAGTGGAAACTGTGCTGATTTACCCATTGCACCAATAAATAGTGCAATAGCGATACCAACTAGTAGTCCATCTGCAAGATTTGGTAAAGCATCAAATACAACATTGTATTGAAGTGAACCAACATTCCAATAAATCAAGAAGATACCAACAAGCATACCAAGGTCAGCAATACGGTTCATAATAAACGCTTCGTTTGCTGCCCATGATGGTGAGATTGATGGATTCTCTTCAAATGGTTTATCCTCTTTGTGATACCAAAAACCGATAAGTAACCATGAACAGACACCAACTCCTTCCCAACCGATAAATAGACCTGCTAAGTTATCAGACATCACAAGTATCATCATTGAAAATACAAATGCTGATAGGTATGCGAAGAATCTATTGAAACTCTTGTCATGATCCATATAACCATTTGAGTAGATATGAACAACCGTTGAAACCAAAGTAACAACAAGCATCATGGTGACACTTACCTCATCGACAAGGAAACCAAATGGAATATTCAAACCACCCATACTTATCCAGTCCATCATCGTGACATGCACGGCTCCAAACTCTGCGACATGCATAGCAAGGGCTACAGAAGCCAAGAATGAGACACCAATAAGTGCGGGATTTACCACACCTACTAGAATGCTCTTCGGACTTCTTGCAAAAAAGAGTCCTGCAAACAGAGACCCAACGAAAGGGGCAAAGAGTGCTATATATACTAAACTTTCCATCTATTATCCTTTCATATTTGCAATAACTTCAAGGTCAAGTGAACCATATTTCTTATAGAGAACAATTAATAGACCAAGACCAACAGCAACCTCAGATGCTGCAACTGCGATGACAAAAAAGGCAAACATTTGACCTGATAAATCACCATAATAATTACCTATCGCGGCAAAAGCGATATTTACTGCATTTAACATAATCTCTGTTGCAAAGAAGAGCATAAGAAGATTTTTTCTTCTTAGCACTCCAACAAATCCTATACTAAACAGCAGTCCTGATAGTATAAGGTAGTGACTAACTCCTATCATTTTCCTGCTCCTTCTCTCTCTGCTCTGTCAGCTATTTTTTCAGCATCATGTATCGCATCGCTCTCTGACTCAAATCTGTGGTGTAACACCTCATCAACTGCATCATCATGTGTTGTAAGTGAGTGATCCATCTTTTTACCTGCTAAGATAATACCTGCTATCATTGCTACAAGCAACATAACCGCAGCTAATTCAAATGGTACAAGATATTTTGTAAATAGAACCATACCAACGGCTTGTGCATTTCCAACACCCTCAACCACTGGGTAGAGTGCCTCTATATTCTCTCCAATAATTGGTGCAGAGAAGATAAAAACAAACACAAGAGCCATCAACGCACCTAGCACTATAGTCAGCGTAGGATTTTGATGCTTCTCTTTAATATCTTTGGTCGCATCAAAGAACATCATAGCAAATGCGTAGAGTGCCATAACCGCACCCACATAGACTATCAACTGAACAACACCAAGGAAATCTGCTCCTAATAGGAAGAAGAAGCCCGAAATCATTACCATTCCTCCTGCCAACGATGTCATGGCATAGAGGACATTTTTACTCATCACCGTAATCCCAAACAACACCACTGTCGATATTGCAAAGATATAAAAGGCTATAAATTCATACATTTTCTCTCCTTTTTAATACGCAAGTGGCGTTTTTTTGATATTCTCATCAGCATTAGGAGTCACGGCACCAAAGCCTTGATACTCCTGTTGAAGATTCAGATTATCAATCGGAGTCAACATATCATCAAACAGAGAGAAACTTGCTCTCTGCTCTGATGCTGTCTCAATTCTGTTACCATGCACAATTGCCAACTCAGGACAGACCTCTGCACAGTATCCACAGAAGATACATCTACCAAAGTTAATTGTGTACTCTGTGACCTCTTTTCGCTGATTCTTATCATAGGCTGTATCCATAGTGATACAATCAGCAGGACATATCTTCTCACAAAGCCCACAACCGATACATCTATAGTGACCACTCTCTAGTAATCTTAACATCTCATGAATCGCTCTATATCTTGGAGATATAGGCAACTTCTCAAATGGATAGAGTGTTGCGTGTGACTGACCACCAACAAGTGACTGCACCATAATACGCATCGTAACACCAAGACCTACAAAAAGTTCTCCACTTAAAGTTCGTGAAACAACTTGTTTAAACTTACACCATCCAGTAACAGGAGAGCGAGGCAAGTCTAATTTTGTATAGTTTTGCGTTCCGACATTTCTGTTTTTAAACTGTTCTAAACCCATAACTTCTCCTCTCTTAAATTATCATCATAACAAAACCTGTTATGAGAATGTTCACCATAGCTAGTGGCATCAAGACTTTCCAACAAAGCCACATCAACTGGTCTGGTCTAATATGAGGCCAAGATGCTCTTACCCATAACATCAAGAAGAACATAAACGCAATCTTGACAATAATCATAAACCATCCTGGGAAAATCCACAAATCATTATATCCACCAAGGAATACAACAGAGGCTAAGATACCAATTGTAATCATATTGGCATACTCACCGATAAAGAATAGTCCCCATCTAAGTCCACTATACTCTGTTACATATCCTGATACGATTTCAGCCTCATGCTCTAGTAGGTCAAACGGTGTTCTGTTTGTCTCTGCATAACCTGCAATCAAAAATAGGATAAATGCAACTGGCTGATAGACTACCATCCAAACACCCTGATCTGCATGATAGTTATTGAAGTCAACTAATGAAAGCGACCCAACCAACATAATAGGAGCCAATAGTGAGAGACCTGTTACAACCTCATAACTCAAAAACTGAACAGCTGTTCTAGCTGCTCCGATGATTCCCCATTTGTTTGCCTGTGACATACCTGCTAGTAGTGGAGCATAAAGCCCCGCTGCCATCATTCCAAGTACAAACAGAATACCAACATTAATATCCGATGCTATAGAAGGAACATAGACATCTATAAACGGTATCGTAAAGTCTGGAAATACAGGAACAGCCCCAAGAGCGATAAACGCAGTAGCTGCCATAATCACAGGAGCTATAGAGAATATAACCTTATTAGCGTGTTGAGGGATAATATCCTCTTTGGTAAAGAGTTTAATACCATCAGCCGCTAGTTGTAGCAGTCCATGAGGTCCAACATGCATTGGCCCCAATCTTCGTTGCATATATGCAAGTATTTTTCTCTCTACATAAGTACCAAAAGCTGCAAGTCCTGCAATCACAGCCAAAACGATAATGGCTTTGATTATAATACCTGCAGCGGTAACTTCTGGTAACATTGTTGCTTCCATATTTATACCTCCCTTATTACTACGGATTTATATCTTGACTCACCAAAGAGTTCATAGATATTCTCTGCACTTTTAAAGTCAGGAACAGCAACAATGTCACCCTCCATCCTCTCATCAACTATAACATCTAGTGTCAAGTTACCTTTATCAAACTCAACAATCACTCTTTTGCCCAATGATTCAGCTTTTGAAGCACTCGCATAGAGTCCAAACTCCTCAAATATCTGATGAGATTTGTCAGAGAAATCGTTAAATTGTCTCTGTGGATTACATCTATAAGCGATATCACCATCCAAGGTTTTACCATCATCAAACTTATCTACAGTTACCTCATCAACATCAGTTGAAGTAGTATCTAGTAGATAACCTCTATTCTCTGTTCCATCATTGGTATAACCATTAGGAAGAGAGTCAAACTCTACTGCTTTGAAACCTCTGTCTGTTGGCAGATATGCTGTCCAGTCGATAGTCTCTTTTGGAGCAGATAGAATCTCTCCCATAATGTCGTTTAGCTCATAACCGTTGTACTCCAGAGCAGCATTGGTTGGTGTTACTCTTTTGTGCATATTAGTTAGAGTTCCCTCTTGTTGGTTCATCGCTGGAATATCTAAATCTCCATCACCCAACGCAGATAGTCTAAAGTCACCTGACTCGTTATATCCAATTGTATATCCACTAGCCTCATTATCAAGGTCACAGATTAGTGCAACACCTAGTGAGTTGGTTTTTGGTGGAATCATTGCTACTTTAACATCAGATGATGCTTCAATAACAGCAATCAATTTTGCAAGATTTTCAGCTTTTTCATGGAAATATAGGTCTTCACCAATCATTAATGAGAAGTTCTCTTTCTTCTTTAACATCTTGACCATCGCTTTATCAAACTTCTCAGTGTCACCACCAAGAAGCTCAACAAAATCAGTGTCGAGTTGCTCTTTTACTGAACTTGGCAATTTGCTCTCATCAGCAAAAAGTTTAATAATCATAAGCAGAGCTGCCTCTTCATGTCCAACTTTGTGTGCAAATGTCTCAATAGTCTTACCAAAGCTAGGTATTAAGTTATCTCCAACTGGGTGGAAATAGAGTCCTGCACCTTTATTCATCTTCTGAACACTGTTAAATGCGTATCTTGCATTTGGATTGTCATTTCTCAATGATGACCCAACAGACATTACAAAGTCACTAGCCATAACCTCTTTGAAATCAGTTGTATAGAGTGAGTTTCCTGATGCTTTGCTATAGCAGTTCAAGAATCTCTGGAATGCTCTAGCTTCACGGTTAATAAGCTTCACACCCTTTTTCTCTTTTAGAGTCTGAAGCATAAGAGCCTCTTCATTGGTAATAGTTGAGTTGAAGTGAATCACCTCTGCTTTGTTAAATGCCTCAATAGCTTTAGCAAATGCTATCTTATCTTTTCCCTCAACTCTATTCTCAAAGTCATAACCAAATCGTCCAGCACCACATAAGGAGACATAGTTCCACTCATTGGTCACACGGAATATCTTCTCATCTCTATTTTCTATAGAGGCTGGTCTTGTCTCATAATAAATCTGACAACCACTACTACAGTGAGCACAAGTTGCAGGAACTCTTTTCAAATCCCAAGCATTACTTGTATAGACAAAGTCTCTACTCACCAAAGCTCCAACAGGACAGACAGCAGCACACTCACCACAATCACTACAATCGGTAAACTCAGTACCATTACTCGGAGCAATGACAGACTTTTGAAGTTTGTTCCACATCGCATAAGCATCTTTTGGCATAGCACCTTTTAGACCCTTATCTAGTGCAGCACCACCTCTTTTGGTAGTCTTAATTGCAGCATCACCAATCATATCTTTACAGGCTGTTGTACATCTCTCACATACTATACATAGACCTGCATCATAGTGAAGTACTGAACTCCAATTGGTTGTCTCTCGCTTAGTATCAGGGATACTATAACTCTGCGAATCAACTCCAATCTCCAGAGTATAGTTCTGCAACTCACACTCACCACTCTTGTCACACACGCCACACTGTAGTGGGTGGTTGACATCATAAACTTCCATAATAGCTTTTCGCTCTTTGAGGATATTTGGAGTGTTAACTGTAATCTCCATACCATCCTTGACCTTTGCATTACAAGCATATACCTGCTTTCCATCAGCCTCAACAAGACAGATACGACAAGCTAGTGTCGGTGAACATCTTGTCAGGTAACAGATAGCAGGGATAAATATATCATTTGCCCTTGCCGCATTGAGGATATATTCACCCTCATTGGTCGTGTACTCCTGACCATCAATTTTTATATTGATTTGACTCATTTTTACATACCTACCTTTTTAAATTCTAACCTAGAAAATCTATAAGAGGATAACAGAGTTGCACTTAATCCAATATCATATGTTGGATTTAATGCCACCGTTCCTTTCATAGATGTATCAATCTTAAACAGTCGAGAAAACTCTACACCGTCAAGGGTAAACACTACCCTATCTCCATCTTTTAGCTTGGTCGCTATCGCAAACTGCTGTGACCCAACTAAAAGACCTTTTTTCTCTTCTGGTTGTCGCACAAAGTTTATCGGTGTGTATATGGTATTGCTGTTGCAGTTATAGACTACTGCTCCATCAAACTCTTCCATCTCTTCTGGCTCTTCAATCTGCTCATCCACCTCAACTATAGTTGGAGTTAACAGATAACCTCTAAACTCATTACCCACAGCATCAAAATGGTTAGGTAAATCATCAAACTTAACAGAGCTAAATCCTTTTTCTGTCGGAAGTTGTTCTGTATAATCAATTGTATACTCTGCATTAAGACCAAGAGCATTGGCAATATCATTAAGCGTATAACCACCATAAGTAACTGCTACATTGCTAGGAACAACCCGTTTATTTATAGTAGTAGTTGTCCCCTCTTGCTGGGTAAATGATGGCATATCTAAGCCATCACTACTCTCTTTTGCATCCCCCAAAGCACTTAGCGTAAAGTCTGCTTTGGCATTGTATCCAACCGTTGGACTCTCTGTCACAGAATCTAGTTCACAGATAAGAGAAACACCCAAAGTGTTACCTTCTGGTGGAACAAAGACCACATTAAATCCTGCATACTTCTCAAGAAGAGCCAAAAGTTTTGCAATATTGGTCGCTTGTGGGTGAGCATAAAGGTCACTACCCACAACCAGAGAGAATCCTCTCTTTTTACGCAACGATTTAGCCAAGCTCTCTAGCTCTTCCTCGCCAATATTTGATTCAGCTGAAAGATTTCCAATATCCAAATCATCCAAAATAGCTCTGATATTATCTGGAAGAGGAGTATCTTTTAGAAGTGTATCTACCAAAAGTGCCGATACACCCTCTTCGCTTCCCACCTCATATTTGATAAACTGGGTTACGATAGTATCAAGTTCAATATCTTCCATAGGGTGCATATAAGCAACTCTCGCTCTATGCCACTTACTAGCCATATTGATATGATATTTTACCTGTGAACTGTCATCATTGATTTTAGTTCCAAGCACAATAACTGCTTGTGACTCACTAATCTTTTTCAGGTCTCCACCATAGAGGCTTGTTCCTGTAATTAAACTATAAGCTCCTAAAAAGTCTTGATACGACTTAGCCGAAGGAGATATAAGCTTGTAGCCATGTTTCTCTTTAAGTCTCTGTAGTATCATAGCCTCTTCATTGGAGATAGATGAGTTGAATATAATGCTCTTTGCAGATTCAAACGCCTCTATAGCATCTGCAAATGCTTTTTTATCTTTGGTCACATTGATGTTCGCATAATCAAAAGCGTGTCGCCCACTATCACAAAGAGTAACATGCTCAAAATCATTGGTTACCCTATAGATTCTGTCATTTTTCACCTCATAAGTCATCTGACAACCACCACCACAGTGCATACACGCTGCAGGGATTTTTTGTAGCTCCCAAGCATTTGTAGTGTATTTGAAATCGGTGTTTACCAATGCTCCAACAGG
>NZ_JAACKB010000092.1 GCF_010892395.1 Sulfurovum sp. bin170 | reverse complement strand
TAGCGAGGCTGAAGCCATCGTTTCCTTATATGCAATTTGCATTTTCGGAATCGGCGTGTTTACACCCGAACTATTTGGTTCAAAAAAAGCTTAATTCATCGGCATTGGGCTGAAGCCATCGTTTCCAATATTTTTGAAATTAATTTTGGGTAGGTACTTATACTAGAGTAGATAATGCATCACCCTACAAATCTTCCAACCAAATTTGCATATCCGCATCGCTGGGCATCTTCCAATCAGCTCTAGGACTCAAAGAGATAGTACCAACTTTGGGACCATCAGGCATACATGAGCGTTTGAACTGTTGAGTGAAAAATCTCCAAATAAACTTCTTTAGCCACTTTCTGATTGTCTCCTCATCATATCTATCAAATGCATGGTTTGCCAAAAATAGAATCTTGCTAGGCTCTGCACCATATTTTATAAAGTGGTAGAGAAAGAAGTCATGTAGCTCATAAGGCCCAACGATGGATTCAGTCTCTTGCACTATCTCATCATCTCTGTGTGGGAGAAGTTCTGGGCTAATAGGAGTATCTAATATATCATCTATTATATCTGCTATCTTTTGATTCTCTTTATAGTACTCTATCACATACTTTATAAGTGTTTTTGGAATTGATGAGTTGAGGGCATACATGCTCATATGGTCACCATTATAGGTACTCCAACCCAAAGCGATCTCGCTCAAATCCCCTGTACCTATAACCAATCCACCCTCTCTATTTGCAGTGTTCATTAGAATAGAGGTTCTTGCCCGTGCTTGAACATTCTCATATGTCACAGAGTGGTCATCGGGGTCATGACCGATTGATTCAAACTCAGCTAGTGAGATTTTTCTAATATCAGCTGTTTTTAGTGTCACACCTAGTAGTTCACAGAGTTGTGTGGCATTATTTTTGGTTCTTGTTGTTGTTCCAAACCCAGGCATGGTTATAGCGATAATATTTTTGCTATCCCAACTCATTATCTCAAAAGCTTTGTGTGTAGAGAGTAGTGCTAGAGTTGAGTCCAATCCACCAGAGATTCCGATAATAGCTTTTTTGATATGAGCATGACTCATCCGTTTTATAAGTCCATGAGCTTGAATATTGATTATCTCTTCGCAACGGTGTTTTTTCTCCTGATAGATAGAGGGGACAAATGGCATAGGGTTTATAAATCGTTTTAACTCTTTAATCTTTGGGGTAGGGGAGATTGTTATGGTTCTAATAGGTTTTTTTCGTGCATCACAGTAGCTAGACTCACTAAGCCTTAGCCAGTTTAATTTTTGTAGGTCAATATCAGCCGTGGTTAGTGAGTTGTTCATATCAAATCGTCTATTTTGTGCAATAGTAGAACCATACTCTGAAATAATGGAGTGACCACCAAAGACAGTATCAGTAGTGGACTCGCCTACTCCTGCTGATGAGTATATATAAGCTCCCATACATCTGGCACTTTGGGTTCGCACTAGCTCTTCGCGGTACGCTGCTTTTCCTATAAGCTCATTACTTGCGGATAGGTTAAAGATTAGGTTTGCTCCATTACTAGCCATATGGTTGCTTGGTGGGGTGATAGTCCAAAGGTCTTCACAAATCTCTACTCCAAATAGAATCTCTGCTCTGTCAGAAAATAGTAGGTCAACACCAAATGGCACCTCTTGGTCTAGGAGATATATATTTTGTTTGACAATATCTCGTCCTGAGATAAACTGTCTCTTCTCATAAAACTCTTTTCTATTTGGTAGATAGCTTTTGGGGACTACTCCTAATATCTCTCCATTTTGTATAATCACTGCACAGTTGTAGAGTCTACTACTCTCTATAATAGCGATACCTATAATTGCAATGGTTGATATGTTTTTACTCTCTTTTAGTATATTTAGTAGAGCATCATTTTGGTTTTTGTGTAGTGTTTGATTGAGAAATAGGTCAGAGGCTGTATATCCTGTTAGGGTAAGTTCTGGAAAAACAACAATAGATACATCTTTTGTGTTAGACTCATTTAGTAGAGTTATTATCTCTTTTGCATTTATGTGAGGGTTTGTTACGGTAGTTTTGTTGACAGCAGAGGCGACTCTGTAAAATCCGTGCATGATAAAATGTCCTTAAAAGTTTGTGACATTTTACCATCTCTTATTGAAGATGAAATATTTTGTTTAGATACTTAATCTTTTCTGATGATTTCACTTTAATTCTATCAAAATATATTTTAGTATATATTTTACCACTTTTCTTAATATACTTACCCTTAGATGCAAATGCTTCTCCCCATGACTGCTTCTTTTTTAGTATATTTAAAATTGATGAAGACTTAAGTTCATTTACTGTTAACGATTTAGTTTTGTTTGTATGAACATGGTAGTAGGAACCATTACTAGCTAAAAGT
>NZ_JAACKB010000091.1 GCF_010892395.1 Sulfurovum sp. bin170 | reverse complement strand
TATAGAGGATGAAAAATCCTTTTCTTTTTCAGCTAATATTTCCTTATGATAATAACTTTTTTTGATTAAAAATATTCTTTTAATTTATAAGGAGAGATAGAGTATGAAGAGTTTTAGATATGCAGTTGTTTTGACAGGAAGTATATCAACAGGTAAGAGTACAGTTGTTGAGATTCTGAACCAAAAGGGATTCTCTTTTATAGATGCAGATAGAGTTGCTCATACTATACTAGATAGAGAGTATAAAAAAATAGCTGAACTATTTGGTTTGGAATATATAATAGATAGCAAAGTTGATAGAAAAGCTTTAGGGAGACTGATTTTTGCTAATCCTAAAGAGAAAAAAAAACTTGAGAAGACTCTTCATCCATTGATATATAAAGAGATAAAGAGACAATCAAAAAGGCTAGATAACTTAAAAAAACCATATATAATAGATATACCTCTATTTTTTGAGACAAATCGTTATCCTATAGAGAAGAGTATAGTCGTCTATACCCCAAAAGAGAAACAGTTGGAGAGATTAATAAAAAGGGATACTTTTTCAAAAGAGGAGGCAGAACAACGCATAGATTCACAGATTGATATAGAGATTAAGAGAGAAAAAGCAACATATTTGATAGATAACAGTGGAGATTTAAACGCTCTTCAGGAAGAGTGTGCTAGAGTTAAAGAGAAAATTTTATCGGATTTCAGATAGGGGGTATTTTATGTTTAGATCTATTGTTATTTTGGCTATTTTATCTATGACTCTAATGGCAGAGAGTTTTATGATGGCAGAGAAGGTGATTGTCAAAAAATCAACGCGAATGTTGTACCTCTCAGCAGGAGGAGAGATATACAAAAAATATCATATCTCATTGGGAATTATGCCTATAGGAGCAAAAGAGATAGAGGGAGATATGAAGACCCCAGAGGGTAGATATGTTTTGGACTATAGACAAGCGAGTAGACTATATAACCGATCGATACATCTCTCATACCCAAATAATAAAGACAAGGCTAAGGCAAAAGAGTTAAACGCTAGTGCAGGAGGTATGATTATGATTCATGGAACTCCCTCTAACTGGTCTCTCTCTCCGATAGGAGATTGGATGTCAATGCTTCTCGACTGGACAGAGGGGTGTATAGCTTTGAGTAATGATGATATGGAAGAGGTGTGGGATAGAACTACAAGAGGTACACCCATCATTATTATTCCATAATTAGGAACCAATACTTTTAGCCTAATGCCAATGAATGAACTAAATAGTTCGGGTATAAACACGCCGATTCCGAAAATGCAGATTGCATATAAGGAACCGATGGCTTTAGCCTCGCTCACTATTTTACGCAACTAAAGTCTGCATTTTCTAAAAAAACATGACAATTTGACATATTTTTAACAAAAATAGTTTTTTTATGAGATAATATCAGATGAGCCAAAATAACCATAGTGGTAATCTCCCACCAAAATCAAACAAAGAAGCTATCGTAAACTGCCTAACCTGTGCTACACTAAATGGTTTATCTGCCAAATCTATAGAAGTTGAGGCTACATTTACCAAAGGTCTCCCAGGTTTTTCTGTAGTAGGTCTAGCTAGTTCAGACATACAAGAGGCAAAAGAGCGAGTAAAATCAGCACTTTTGGTAAATGAGTTCAAGTTTCCTCCACTCAAACTTACAGTCAATCTAAGCCCTAGTGATATAAAAAAGAGTGGTACTCACCTCGACCTCTCCATCGCACTACTAGTTGCTCTGCACAAAAAGAAGATAGATGAAAAAAATCTTTTTGTTTTTGGAGAGTTAGGACTGGATGGACGAGTTAAATCCTCTTCAACTCTGTTTCCTATTATACTCTCACTAAAAGAGCAGGGAATTCTAAAAAGAGCCATAGTCCCACGAGTTGCGATGGAGCATCTAAGTCATATTGCAGGTGTGGAGTTTATCCCTGTAGATACGCTAAAAGAGGCAGAGAAGTTGTTGCAGAGTGGAGAGTACAACAAAAGCACTCAACAGTTCTCATATAAATCTAAATCTATCACTATAGGTACAAAAACCTACTACGATGAAGTTATAATAGAAGCGGACTTCTCTGATGTAAAAGGGCAAGGTGTAGCAAAAAGAGCAGCACTCATTGCTGCTGCTGGAATGCACAATTTTATGATGGAGGGGAACCCAGGTTGCGGCAAAAGTATGATAGCTAAGAGACTCAAAGATATTCTGCCACCACTACTAGAGGAAGAGATGTTATCTATCGCTAAACATCAGTTCCTCGATGGTGTAACTCCCGACTTCACAGCAAAACGACCCATGCGTTCACCTCACCATACTGCTACTACAGCATCTATCTTTGGTGGAGGTTCTCACACCGCACGGATAGGCGAGGTTGCTCTCGCTCACAATGGAATGCTTTTTTTTGATGAGCTACCGCATTTTCCAAAAAATATTTTGGAGGCTCTAAGAGAACCATTGCAAGATAGACGAGTCAATATCTCTAGGGTCAATGCAAAAGTAGAGTATGAAGCTGATATAATGTTCGTATCAGCCATGAACCCCTGTCCATGTGGAAACCTACTCTCCAAGAGAAAAGCGTGTCGTTGCTCTGAACGAGAGGTAAAAAGATACAAAAATAGACTCTCTGACCCTTTTCTTGACCGAATTGACCTGTTTGTGACGATGCAGGAGATATCTGCTGATGATAAAAAAGGTATTAGCTCAAAAGAGATGAAGAGAGCAGTTAATTTAGCCTTTAGACTACAAAAAGAGAGAGGACAAGAGCGACTTAATGGTAAACTAAGAGAGAATGAGGTTGAAGAGTTTTGCAAACTCTCATCTGATGCAGAGTCTATACTCTTTTCTGCGATTGAGAAGTTTGGACTCTCTCATAGAAGTTTAGGAAGTATCAGAAAGGTAGCTAGAACGATAGCTGATTTGGCATGTTCTGTAGGTATTGATAAGGTGCATGTTTTGGAAGCGTTATCTTATAGAAGACGATAAGGGTAACCACAGTAATGCCAATGAATTAGCGAGGCTGAAGCCATCGTTTCCTTATATGCAATCTGCATTTTCGGAATCGGCGTGTTTACACCCGAACTATTTAGCTTAATTCATTGGCATTGGCGACCACAGGGGGATTTCCCCTACACAATTTGGACACGGATTTTTGCTATTTTAATATAAAGGATTTTTTATGAGAAAATTACATCTACTACTATTTGTAACTATAGCTTTAATATTTGGTGCTTGTGGTACAAACATTGAAGATGATAGATACAGTAAAACCTATGATATGTGGAGATATATGACTCCACCATATACTATTGATGTTGAGTATGCTATCTATGAGAATGGTCAAAGAACTGACTATTTTTTTGAAACTACCAAGCTTTTCCCCTCAGGTATAGTTGAGCGAGTAAGTGGTGAGGATATTACTGTTTTAACTCCTTATGATAACTATATTAACATGGATGAGAGAGGTGGGGATAGAGTAGAAGTTCAACGAATTGTCAAGATAGGAGATACCAATATATTTAGAACATCTTCTGCCCTATCATGCAAAGTCGATGATTATTTTTTTGAAATAACAATCAGAGGTTCTAGGTTTCATGAGGTTATCAAAGTAAGTTGTCAAAAAGGAGCTGTTTATAGTGAAATATATTACGCTTATGAAGAGGGAATTGTCTCATTTTACAAAAAAAGTGGTGTAGATATAACTGAAACAGTAAAGGTAAGAGAGATAAAATTACAATAATTTAAAAAATCTCTTGACAACAATAATTTTTTTGACTATAATTGCATTCCTTTTTCAGATGTAACTTGTCTAAAAAGCAAAATTTCGGAGTGTAGCGCAGTCTGGTAGCGCACCTGGTTTGGGACCAGGGGGTCGAAGGTTCGAGTCCTTTCACTCCGACCATGATATTTAAAAACATAATATAATAAGTTTTTTGAGTAAATGTGACTAGTTACATGAGCCAACTGCTGAAGTTA
>NZ_JAACKB010000090.1 GCF_010892395.1 Sulfurovum sp. bin170 | reverse complement strand
TCTCTTCTTTAAAAGACACTTCAAATGCTATCCAACGTTGGGTACTATTTTCATCTATTCCCCAATAAAACCATTTACAATGTTTTAGACAAGGAATAGATAGCTTAATGTACTGTTCTCTTCCTAGATTTTTTTTGAAAAGGAAAAGTTTGTCATCACGAATATAGAGTTCATGTGATTGAAGAGAATCTTTAGAGTCAAAATGAGCATTTTTTTGTACTTCTAGTTTTGACCCTATATCAATAATGGTGTCTTTTTTTGCATCTACTAAATAGCAAGAGCCAAGCGTTGCTTTTTGAGCTGTAAATTCACTTTGTGTTTCAAAAATGGCTTTGGATTGACTTATAAGTTGACTCTTCTTTGGTATACGTACAGCATTAGATCCTTTTTTACGTAGGGTAAACTGTACGGGGGTTAATGCATGTTCTACCTCTTTAGGTTCTATTTCTATGTGGTCAAGATACGATAAAAATAGCTTTTCTGGTACAGCATTTAGTTGTTCTGCTACCTGTTCAGAGATGTTACTAAAGGCTTTGGCTACAGCCCAACCTGCCTCATATTCAGTTGGTTTCCATTCTGGTAGATATGAAGGAATTAAGGCTTTAATAGATGTTTCAAAATCACTGGCTTTGTATGAGTTGAGTAGTGGATGTTTCATCTTAGCGTCCTTCATTCATATGGTAGGGATAGACCAAGTTATATCGGCTGTTGGTACTAATCACCGAGTAGTCAATGGTAAAAAGTATCATGCCACTCTCTATATATTCATTGTTGATCTCTAATACTTCAATACGTGGTTCATAGAGCAGTAGAGCTTTTCTAATATCCTCTTGCATACGCATCATGGTTGACTGGTTAATCACCTCAAAAATATAAGAGTGTATATCACAACCAAACTCAGGTTCCATTGGTCGTTCACCTTTTGCTGTTTTGAGAATAATAATAATCGCCTCTTCTATATCTTCATTGCCTTGGCTCAGTGAAAATGCACCATCATGACCAATCTCTATAGGAAACTTCCAACCACGACCTAAAAATTCTTTTTTCATAATGTTTTCCTATCCAATTAATACAGTAGCCTCACCCATAGCAATGCTATTGGGAGGACCACCCTCAACGATACTGTCACCCATACGAGCAGCAGGCATATTATTTATCAATACAGTGGTGCTACCCATCGCAACCATACCACCTACATGTGGCACAGTACCTGTAAATAGTGGACAGGCATGAAAGTCCATACCTACTCGCCAAGCAGGAAGACCACCAATAAGTACATTGGTGCTTCCTGGACCGGGAGCGAGTGGTGTACCGTGTGCTGTGCCATCACCCACACGTGCTGCTGGATTTCCCATCAGTTTATCTTCACTAAAGAACCTTTGACGGTGGTAATGGCAGAGCTTGTTAACTCTACCCCAGCACTGCCTTCCAGTTTTAGTGAAACTCCTGCTTTAATGGTTACATTCATCCCCTCAAGGATGAGGTCACCAGAACTTTTAACAGTAATCTTGTTACTGTTTGCCTCCATTTTTATATGGTTACCACCACTATCCTCAATCAAAATCTCTTGACTGTTATCATTAACCACGATTTTGTTTCCACCTTCACTCTCAATGCTTATCGTCTTAGCACTATCATCAAATTCTATCTTATGTAGGGTTGATGATTCAAGTGTCATTTTCTCAGCTCCCTCACTATCATCAAAGCTCAAGGCGTGTCCACTACGAGAGCGTATTTGTCTTATATTGTTCTCTCCATCATCATTGTTTTGTGGGGGTAGATTTAGACCATTCCAGAGAGAACCAATAACAACAGGGTATTCAATCTTTCCATGCTCAAAGGCTACAAGAACTTCATCTTCAATCTCAGGAAGAAAGTAGATTCCTTGCTCATCTCCTGACATAGGTGTTGCTACCCTTGCCCAAAAGGATTGTTCACCCTCTTGTAGCCAGTTAAACTGTACCTTTATGCGTCCAAATGATTCTGGGTCAACATT
>NZ_JAACKB010000089.1 GCF_010892395.1 Sulfurovum sp. bin170 | reverse complement strand
TTATCAGAGCGTGGATAGAAGAATATCATCTTACGATAGATAACAACTCTCTCTGGTTCATCAATAGCATAAGCCTTGACCATAACAGTTAATGGCGTGTCTTTAGTGGCATCATCAACAAGTCTCTCACTTGTAGATAGTCTAATCACTTTTTTAGCTTTTTTACCTGCACTAAGGGTAAGAGAGGTAAATCGTTTAATATCAACTTTTCCTGCATACTCCCCAACAACCTCTAGTTTATAGGTATGTTTATTAGGTTCTGTATTTTGAAATAGCAGAGAGTAGTTATTGATAACACGATTGTTATCTTTAATCTTATATAGCTCTGTTCCTCTGTTTATATTGAGAAGCATATACTCTTTTTTGCCACCCATGATAACTAGCATAACAAAGATAGCAGCAATTGCAGCGAGATACATATAGGTCTTTTTACGGAAGAGTTGAGTCTTATTTCCTCTGTAAATCTCACTAGTGCTTGACCAGTGAATTAGTGTCTCTCTTCCTAGTTTTCCTTGAACTTTGGTACAAGCATCTACACACTCCAAGCAGTTGATACACTCTAACTGGGTTCCTTTACGGATGTCGATGTGGGTAGGACAGACAGTTACACACTGTTGACACGCAACACAATCCTCATCCTCTGCAAGGTCTTTTTTCTTGAAGACTATCTTCTCATGATTATCATCATATATCTTACCACCCTGTTTTGGGTCATAGATAGCTTGAAGCGTATCTTCATCGTAGAGGACTGATTGAACTCTTGAGTAGGGACAGACATAGACACAAAAATCCTCTTTTAGGAAAACAACATCATAAATCAAAAAGGCAGCCGTACCAAGAAGCATACCAAGTGTGATAGTGTGTTCCATTGGGTTGTTTATCATCCAGTCAAAGAACTGCTCTGGTGGAACAAAGAACCATAAAAGGTTAGCAGAAGCTATTAATGCAAGAACTGACCAGATAAGAATAGCAACAACTCTTTTTAAGATATTCTCTTTTTTACTATAGTCAGGCTCTCTCTGTTTATTACTAATTCGTTTTCTAAGACCTAGTAGTTTTGTCTCGATAAGGTCTCTGTAGATAACCCTAAAGATGGTCTGAGGACACGCCCAAGCACAAAATGCCCGTCCACCAATCGCAGTGACTGCAAAGATTCCGATAAATAGTAACATCAATATAAATGGCATAAGATATAACTCTTGCATATCGAATGCTGTTCCCATTAGATGA
This sequence comes from Sulfurovum sp. bin170, assembly GCF_010892395.1. GTDB lineage: Bacteria > Campylobacterota > Campylobacteria > Campylobacterales > Sulfurovaceae > UBA1140. The sequence goes on along the minus strand of NZ_JAACKB010000089.1, from coordinate 4,966 downwards.
AGCTGTTTCTTATCAAATGATAATAAGAAAATGTGATTTCCCCCGATAGTTATAAAGGGTAAGCTTAATGATATTATAGATGCTATAACATAACCATAATACCGTTTTATTCTAAATTCCATGAAGACTCCTTAACTTTCTGATATAATACCCATATGATACAAACAATAAGATATAGTTTAGCTTATTATATTATAAAGTTATAATAATTATTATCTAAACTTATGCTAATTGTGACAATAAGTGACAAAAGGATTTTTTTGCCTATAGTTAAGTGTACCCATTGCCAATTAGAGTTTGATGAATCTGTAATGATTAGAGAGAAAAATGACCCAAGTTTATATTTCTGTTGCAATGGGTGTCAAGGGGTCTATCATCTGCTCAAAGATGATGGACTTGATAGCTTCTATGAGAAGATGGGAAACGAGACTATTGCACCTCCTCTAAGGGTTGGAGAGGATAGTTCCAACTTTGATATGGAGAGTTTTGCACAGCGATATATTGAGGTCAATTCTGATGGTTTTTCCCAAGTAAATTTGATGATAGAGGGGATTCACTGTGCTGCCTGTATCTGGCTCAATGAGAAAATTTTAGGTGAGAGTGATGGGATTGTAGAGGCTTCAATAAACTTTACCAATAATAAAGCCAAGGTAGTTTGGGATGAAGATACCATTAAGCTCTCAGAGATTATAGACAAGATACGAAGCATCGGTTACAACGCTTACCCTTATGATAGAAGTGAGAGTGAGAAGAAAGCAACCAGTAACAAACGAGACTACTTCTTGCGAATGAGTATCGCTATTTTTGCTAGTATGAATATCATGATGATAGATGTAGCCAAATATGCAGGATTCTTCTCTGGAATGAAAGAGGAGACTTTGCAACTGGTGCATATTGCAGAGTTTATATTTGCTACTCCTGTGCTGTTTTATAGTGGATGGATATTTTTTCGTGGGGCATATTATGGGCTGAAAAATCACATTGTCAATATGGACTTTTTGGTTAGTTCAGGGGCAACGCTTACCTATATATATTCACTCTATGTCTTGTTTGGTGGAGGAGGACATAGCTATTTTGACTCTGTAGCGATGATTATTACCTTTGTATTGGTTGGAAAATATCTCGAAGTTATTGGTAAAAAATCTGCTGTGGATACAATGGACAAGATAAAATCACAAGTACCATTAGAGGCTACAGTAGTGCTTGATGGGGTCAAAAAAGTTGTGATGCTCGATGCTATCTCTGTGGGTGATACCATTGAGGTCAAGATGGGAGAGAAAGCAAGTGTGGATGGTGAGCTTATCAGCTCCACGGGAACCTTTGATGAGAGTAGCATGAGTGGTGAATCTCTGCCTGTGGAGAAGAGAGATGGGGATAAGATATTTAGTGGAACCATCAATAGTGGGCAGGTTATTCGCTATAAGGCTACCAAAAATTATGCCAACTCTACGCTCAACAGTATTGTAACTCTGTTAGAGGATTCATTAGCCTCTAAACCAAAAATAGAAGAGAGTGCCAATGAGATTTCAAAGTATTTCTCGGTTACTATTTTGCTCTTGGCAGTTGCAACTTTTGTGGGTTGGTATCTCTATGGTGCTGGATTTGAAAAAGCTCTTATCGTATCTATCTCGGTGATAGTTATCGCTTGTCCATGTGCTTTGGCTCTGGCTACACCTATAGCTTCTCTGATTGGTATCTCTTGGGGAGCCAATAGAGGATTACTCTTTAAAGAAGCGAAGTTTATTGAGACATTTGCAAAAGCTGATACTATTGTTTTTGATAAGACAGGAACACTTACAGAGGGTAATTTGACTATTAAAAAACAGTCAAATGAGATTGAGACGAAATATTTAGCACCTCTATATGCACTAGTTGATAGCTCTACACATCCTGTTAGTAGAGCAATAAAACTCTATTTAGAAGAGAAATATAATACGGAACTGGAATCGGAGACTTCAGTCCCGAACAAGACGAGGCTAAAGCCATCGGTTCCTAATCTTGAAAATATAGAACAGATTCACGCCCAAGGGGTTACGGCAACTTATCAAAATAGGAAGTTGTTAGGTGGAAATAGTAAACTTCTCTCTTCAAACGGTATAGATTTTAGTTTGGAGAGCCAATATACTCTATATCATTTTGCAATTGATGGTGAGGTAATAGTCTCATTTGAACTAGAAGATAGCATCAAAGATGGAGCAAGAGAGACCATAAAGTATCTAACCCAAATAGGCACAGATGTAATAATGGCAACAGGTGACCACCAATCAGTAGCCTCTAGGGTTGCCAAAGAGATTGGTATAGAGAATTTCAAATCAGAGATGACCCCAATAGATAAAGCTAACTATATAGATAAGCTAAAAGAGCAAGGCAGAGTAGTTGTAATGGTAGGGGATGGTGTCAACGATGCCTTGGCACTATCAAAAGCAGATGTGGCAATAGCAATGGGAAAAGGGGCTGATGTGGCTTTGGCTATCAGTGATGTAGTTGTGCTAAATGATTCTCTAAGAGGGATAAAAGATAGCTTTGTGATTTCGAGACGGACTTATAAGTTTATCAAGCAGAACTTGGGGCTTTCTCTTATCTATAATGTTCTGACTATCCCTGTTGCTATGGCAGGTTTTGTGATTCCATTGGTGGCGGCATTGTCTATGAGTTTGAGTTCTTTGATGGTGGTGGGGAACTCTATGAGGATTAAGACTACTTCAGCAGATTAATGATATAGATTAAATAAGTACTATACTACATATTTAAAGCAACTATCAGAATAAAAAGTGTAATATAATAAAAAATATGTATTATATTGCATATATTTAGGTTGAAAAATGAACCGTGAAAAGCTAGGAGAGACCATTCAATCAAGAAGAAAAGAGCTAAGGATTACCCAAATAGATTTGGCTCTAATCTCTGAAATAAGTACTAAACAGCTCTCAAATATAGAGCAAGGGAAAGTGAGTACCACCATCGATACGCTCTCTAAACTCTGTGAAACATTGGGGTTGAGTATTGAGCTCAAAATCAAAGGGATTGATTAATGCTAGGGTATGTTTATGATGACTTTGAGTTTGTAGGAACAGTTTATTTTGATGGTGAAAATTATATTTTTCAGTATGATAATGACTTTTTAGAGGATAATGAAAATTCTGCTATCAGTCTAACTTTCCCCAAGCAAAAAGAGCCTTTTATCTCAAAATATCTTCACCCTTTTTTCTCCAATCTTTTAGCCGAGGGTAATCTAAAAAAACTTCAATGTAGACAGCTAAAGATAGATGAGAATGATGAGTTTAGTAGACTCCTCAAAACAGCCAACAGTGATACTATCGGAGCGATTACGATAAGGGAGGTACCATGAACTGTTTAGGGTGTTTCAAATCAACCAAAGATATTTATTGCAAAAAGTGTACACGGTTGCTCTTTGATAATCAAAAAATATCGTCTGTTTTAGATTTTGACAAAAAAGAGTTTCTATCCAAAACTATAGAACTCTCAACCAGCTTCTCTATCTCAGGAGTCCAAGATAAAATCTCACTAAAAATCGAAGATAAAAAACTTACCCCAACCTCGAAAGATGGCAGATATATACTCAAACCGATTCCTCTAATGGAGTATGGTGAGCTTATAGAAGATGTAGCCAAAAATGAACACTTTACCATGCAGTTAGCCTCACAAGTGTTTGGACTGGAGACTGCCAACAATGGACTTATCTCTTTTAGTGATGGGGAATTGGCTTATATTACCAAGAGATTTGATAGGATAGATGACAAAAAGATTCGCCAAGAGGATTTCTGTTCACTAGCAGGTCAAACCAAAGATACTCATGGCAGAAACTACAAATATGATTATAGTTATGAGCAGATAGGGGAGCTTATCAAAAAGTATCTACCCACCTACAAGATAGAGATGGTCAAATATTTCAAACTAGTACTCTTTAACTATCTCGTAGGCAATGGTGATGCTCATCTCAAAAACTTTTCAATCACACAGAGAAGAACCAAGGAGTATGGTCTCTCTCCTGCTTACGACTTACTCTCTAGCTCTATACATTTGCCAAATGAGTCACGAACAGCTTTAGAGCTTTTTGAGGAGTATGAAACCCAGAGTTTTGAAGCCAATGGTTTTTATGCCTATGATGACTTTATGGCTTTTGCTGATAGATTGGGTCTGCCTCAAAAGGTTACTATTGGGAGTATAGAGAGCTTTTTAGCCAAGCAGAAGGCTACATTTGCACTTTTGGATAAGTCATTTTTGAGTGATGAGGCTAAGGAGAGATATGAGGCTCTGTTTTTGGATAGGATTAGGGCTGTTGGGTATCGGTTTTAGTGGTATTTTTATTTGATAGAGGATTTTACCCAATCTTATAAAAATCCCCACAACTCTTAAAAAATTACGCTAAAATAACCCTAAAGCAAAGGAAAAAATTATGACAATGCTAACCAAAGAGATTTTGAAAAATGAGATTGATAATATAGATGAGATATATTTAGAGGCTCTATATAAGATAATTAAAGCATTTAAACCTTCGAATAGAGTTGAGTATGAGCAAGATTTATCAAAATTTACAAAAGAGATTGATGAGGGGCTTAACTCTCCGATAAGTCTAAATAGCCATAATAAGATATTTGAAGAGTTAAGATTGAGATATGTATAGTATTCGATATAGAAAATTGGCAGAAGAGGATTTGTTTTCTATTTTTGATACTATTGCCAAAGATAGTCCCACTGTCGCATAAGAGTATATTAATAGACTTGAAGAGAATATAGATTTGTTGGCTTCCAATCCTCTGTTGGGTGTTGAGTGTAAAAGAAAAAATATTGATAGAGCGTGTAGAGTTCTTATTTTTGATAACCACGCTATTTGGGTGACCACATAATATCCTATGTGAATTATTACCTATTGCATCGTATACTGTGTCGTATGGATCAAACACAATATAATTTGTGGGTATTCTACATTGACATTGATATCTGA
>NZ_JAACKB010000088.1 GCF_010892395.1 Sulfurovum sp. bin170 | reverse complement strand
GAATTAGAAGATAAAATATCTGTAGCAGACTCGCTTGAGATTTTAGAAAAAACTCGTATTGAACTTTTTGGTAAAAAAGGTGCAATGACAGCAGAATTTAAAAAACTCAAAGATGTTCCTGGACCAGAAAAAAAAGCCTTTGCAGAGGGCTTAAACAGAAATAAAGCAAATTTACAAAAATTATATGATGAAAAATATTCAGAGCTTAAAGCCAAAAAAATAGAAGAGCTTCTCAAAGCAGAAACCATTGATGTATCCCTCTATAGCAATCTTGAAGCAAAAGGTGCATTGCATCCTGTGATGGCGACTATGGACAAGATTATCGACTATTTTGTCGCACTCAATTTCTCTGTAGAGGATGGACCAAAAGTTGAGGATGATTTTCACAACTTTGAAGCACTAAATCTTCCAAAAAACCACCCTGCTAGAGAGATGCAAGATACATTTTTCTGCAGAGATGGTGGAGTTCTGCGAACACACACATCACCTGTGCAGATTCGTAAGATGCTAGAGACCAAACCACCAATCCGTATGATTGCCCCTGGTGCCGTTTTTAGAAAAGATTATGACATCACTCACACTCCTATGTTTCATCAAGTAGAGGGACTTGTGGTTCAAAAAAAAGGTGAAGTGAACTTTGCAAATCTAAAGTCTATTCTTTCTGACTTTTTGCATTATATGTTTGGGGAGGTAGAGGTGAGATTTAGACCTAGCTTTTTCCCATTCACCGAACCCTCTGCCGAGGTTGACATCTCTTGTATATTTTGTGAAGCAAAAGGGTGTCGTATATGCTCTCATACAGGATGGCTAGAGGTTCTTGGTTGTGGGATTGTAGACCCTAATGTTTTCAAAGCCGTAGAGTATGAAAATGTTAGTGGATATGCCTTTGGATTAGGTGTTGAGAGATTTGCAATGTTACTACATAAGATACCAGACCTCAGAATGCTATTTGAGGGCGACAGAAGACTATTGGAGCAGTTTAGATGATTATTACAAGAGGTTGGTTAAATAATTTTATAGATATAAGCAGAGTGAGTGATGAAAAGCTCTATGAAACTTTTAATAATATTGGTTTGGAAGTTGATAGTATAAAGAGTTACACTATCCCTCCAAAAGTTGTTATAGGTGAAGTCATCTCATGTGGTAAACACCCTGATGCTGACAAGCTTAGAGTTTGTCAGATTGATATAGGAGAAGGTACTATTCGTCAGATTGTCTGTGGTGCTGCGAATGTTGTCTATGCCAAATTTGTGGCAGTTGCGACAATTGGAGCAAAACTTGGGGATGATTTTGAGATAAAACATACCAAACTTCGTGGAGTTGACTCAGAGGGGATGGTCTGCTCTGCATCTGAGCTTGGACTGCCTGACATGGGTAGTGGAATTATGATACTGGATGAGAGTATCGGTAAGTTAGTGGCTGGTAGAGAGCTAAGAGAGTATGAAAAAGTTACAGATACAGTCATAGAACTAGAGTTAACAGCAAATCGTGGAGATTGCCTAAGTATCTATGGAGTTGCAAGAGATTTGAGTGCGGCACTCAATATTCCTATTAATACACTTGAGTATGAGTATAATGAGGGGAGAGTAAAAGTTGGTTTAGCTAGAGTACTTCAAGTTAAAGCAACTGGAAAAATCAGAGGCTCTCTTAGATATACAATGGCTGATATTGAGGGGATGCATACATCAACGCTATGTGGATTGAGATTGGCATTTATTGGAGAGCTTCAAGATTCTGATCTGAAAAATATACTCAAATATGCTACTCACACTACAGGTGTTATTCTTAGAGCCTACAGGACTAGAGATATTCTAATTCATGAAAATGATAGAATTACAATTACAACCACTACTAAAGATGATATTACAACCATCGAGGCAAATGGGAAGAGATTTTCAACTCTAGGAGTATGCCAATATGATGAGGCAAAAGCAGATGAAAAAACAACCACAGCACTTTTTGAAGCGAGTTATATCAATCCAACTGTTTTAGTTGACTCCATCGCAGAGAGAGGTATAGATAGTGATGAGCTCTACTATAGAACATCAAGAGGAAGTGAACCTGAGCTATCTTATGGTATCAAATTTTTAACTTATATGTTAGAGGGTTATGCTGGATGTAACTTTTTTGATGGAGTCATATCTATAGAAGAGGAGCCTGAACCAAAGATAATTACTGTTAATGATAGTGATATTTCAAAAATTATTGGAAAAAAGATTGAAAAATCAACTATTTTAAACATCTTGAAAGCTCTTGAATTTAAGATACAGAGTTCAACTGAAGATGCTTTTGGTGTTACAGTTCCTAGATTTAGACATGATATAGAGAATATACAAGATATAGCCGAAGAGATAGTTCGTATTGTTGGTATCAATAATATTGAAGCAAAACCACTAAAATTTGAAGAAGCACAGAGAACCAATTCAACTACAAATCGTTACTATGCAAGAAAAGCTTTAAGAGAGAGAGCTGTGGCATCATCTTTCTATGAGACTGTCTCATATGCGTTTTCAGATAGAACCCTACTAGAGAAGTATGGTTTTCCACTTGTCAAAGATGAGTTAGATATTATTAACCCTATTACAGAAGATATGAACACCCTTAGAAGTACAATTTTAATTAATATGCTAAATGCTTCAAAACGAAATGTAAGCTACTCTAAAAAGTCAATTGCACTATTTGAGATTGGTACTATCTTTGATGAAAACCGTAATGAGAGAGAGGTGCTAAGCCTAATCTTCTCTGGTCAAAGAGAGTCTGAAAATGTTACAAATGCAGGTAAACCGCAAACTATAGACTTTGAAATATTTGCAACAAAACTATCAGCTATTATTGGTGACTTTGAGCTAAGAGCTGGTACAGAGCAAAATAGACTCATTCATCCTTATCAATCTGCTGATATTATCATGAATAATGAAGTTTGTGGATTTATCTCAAAACTACATCCAACCGTGGCAGAAGAGTTTGATTTGACAGAGACATTTCTAGCAGAAATATCATTTGATGCACTCATACCTAAACATATCAATGCAAATCCTATCTCTAAATTTCAGGGAGTATACAAAGACCTAAGTTTAGTTATAGATAAAAATCTACCATACAATCAGGTCGCAACAGCTATCAAACAGCTTGAACTCCCTCTACTTAGAAAGTATTATCCTGTCGATGTCTATGAGGATGAGTCATTAGGAGATGAGAAGAGTCTCACCGTTCGTCTATTTATCCAATCACTCGAAAATACCTTGGAAGATAAGGATATAGAGAAAACTGTAAAGAGAATAGTAGATAGCCTAAAAGAGCAGTATGGTGCAACCCTTAGATGAAAATAGCCAAAATCTCAAAACACTCTAAAGCTTTCTCTTTAGAGTGTGACACTATAGCTCCTGATAAGTCTATATCACATAGATGTGCCATGTTCTCTCTTCTCTCTGATAGACCATCAAAAATCAAAAACTTTCTCTTGGGTGAAGATACTCTAGCCTCACTCTCTATTGCTGAACAGTTAGGTGCTATAGTCGATAGAGATGGAGCAGATATAACCATCACTCCCCCTAAAAAGCTAACAGAACCAAGTGATATTCTCGACTGTGGCAATGCAGGTACAGGAATGCGTCTATATGCAGGTCTTCTAGCAGGTATAGAGGGTTCATTCATCTTAACAGGTGACAAATATCTACGAAATAGACCTATGAGAAGAGTTGCCGACCCACTAAGAGCTATTGGAGCAAAGATAGATGGTAGAGAGAATGGAAATTTAGCTCCTCTTGCCATTCGCGGTGGAGCTTTAGAGTCATTTAGATACCACTCTCCCGTAGACTCTGCTCAGGTTAAATCAGCTCTGATTTTAGCAGGACTCCAAGCAGGTAGCAAAAGCTACTACAGAGAAAATCTACTATCAAGAGACCATACAGAGAGAATGTTAAATGGTATGGGTGCAGATATAAAAGCCGTAGATGGATGGATAGAGATAGAACCTCTAAACTCTCCTCTAAACCCACTAGATATTACTGTTCCTGCTGACCCCTCTAGTGGCTTTTTCTTTGCGATTGCATCTGCTATAACACCTAATAGCCAAACTATTATTAAAAATGTAACACTAAATCCTACTCGAATAGAAGCATATAAAGTCCTAAAAGAGATGGGGGCAGATATAGAGTTTATAGAAAAAGAGAACATCTATGAACCTATCGGTGATATATCTATCAGATACTCTGGTAAGTTAAAAGCTGTCACTGTAGAGAAAAATATAGCATGGCTCATCGACGAACTCCCTGCCCTATCTATTGCAATGGCTGTAGCTAACGGTACTAGTAT
>NZ_JAACKB010000087.1 GCF_010892395.1 Sulfurovum sp. bin170 | reverse complement strand
TATAGCCTCTATAATCAACACTCAAAATATAATTGACAATAGTTTAGTGATATCTTCAAAAACAGATTTATTTGAAACAAGTACAGAAACCGAGCAAAAAACATCTGATTTCTTATTTGTTGTTGATGATAGTGGAAGTATGAGGAATTATCAGGATGCTATATCTCAAGCATCAAAAGATTTTGCCAATGCTATTACCAATGCAGGTATAGGTTTTAGAATAGCTATTATTACAACCAGTTGTGGAATTGATATTACTACTTATTGTAGTGATTATTATGACTACTATGGTTCTTATAATGATTATGAATCTGCATCAAGGCTTCTTAATAGTACTGGAATTATTGAAAATAATATAGAGCTATTTAAAGAAAAAGTAGTTGTGGGTACAGAAGGTTCACATATAGAGGCAGGTATCTATAATTCTGAAAGAGTTCTACAATCTAAAGCTTTTGGTGATAGTAGTGACGGATTATTAACGCAGTTGGGTATGCCTTATGATAAAGATACTTCACTCTCTATTATTATGTTGTCTGATGAACCCAATGAGTATAATCAGAGAGCTGGTAAAAATTTTGATATAGATAATAATCTTTTTGTAGAGAGAGGTTATAGAGTATATTCTATTGTAAACAGTGATGAGTTTTTATTGAATAAATATGAAAAGACTGGTCAATATGATGATTTAGCTACAAAAACAGGTGGTTTAATAGCAGATATAAGAAATACATCAAGTTATAGCATGATTATGAATAATATAGCCCAAAATGCTACGGGTGATGTAGGGTATAAGCTTAAAAATAAAAATATTATAGAGTCCACCATCTATGTTACAATCAATGGTAATGAGATAACGCATAACAGTAACAATGGTTGGAAATATGTTGAGTCATATAATAGTATTCTGTTTTATGGAACAGCTCTTCCTAAAGATGGGGATAAGATTAAAGTAAGCTACTGGTATGCAAAATAAAGGATTTATCATGAAAAAAATTTTATCAACAGTAACGATAATAGCAATCTTCTCATCAGCAGTAATAGCACATGATGACGAGATAGGAGGTATCTATATAGGAGGTGGCATATCACTAGAGTCACCTCTTTGGTATGATAGTGGTGTGGCAGGAGCATTAAATATCGGTCTGCCACTCATAAGGCTTGGCAGAGGCGTTCTGACAACAGAAGCTGCACTAACCCACTCTATAAGCTCACCATCAAGAAACAATATAGACTTTACAGCCACAACTTTTGCAGGGTATATTGGCTATATTTATGATGTTGCACCTAGATTTTATATCAAACCAAGAGTTGGAGCAGTCTATAGAAGCTACTCAATAGATGGTGGTATTTGGGGAAGTGATACAAATAGTGGTTATGGTTTAGCATTCGGATTAGGTGGAGGATTTAGGCTTATTGAGCGAACTGACCTCTATTTGAACTACACAATGCTTGATGGTTCAGACTTGACTCACCTCACCGTGGGTTTTCAGTACCAATTTTAATTGGCAAAGGAGAGATGATGTTTACAAAAAGAGTAGTGCAAGGGGTTTTTATCTCCTTGTTGATTGGTGGTTGTTCGGTAAAAGAGCTTCCAAAAGAGAGTAGTGAGGATAAACCTGTAGTTCTGTTTATCTTGGATAGTTCAGAGAGTATGAAGACTCTTGAAGATGGAAAATCAAAGATGTATAATGCCAAAAAATCTGTTTTTGAGACCGTTAAAAAAATGGACAAAGAGAAGTTTAATACCGCTCTAATCACTTATGATAATGTGCGAAGATGTAGAGCCAAAGCTGAAGTAGAATTAGGGAATCCCACAAATATATTGAATCGGATAGAGGATATTGAAGCTTGGGGTGTTTCACCTTTGGCTGATGCTATTAGACTTAGTAATGAGATGTTGAGCCGTTCAGAAAAAAAGATGGTTATCTTGCTAAGTGATGGAAAAGATAACTGTGGAGGAAATCCAGTTGAAGAGGCGAAAAAGCTCTATAAAAAATATGGAGTCAAAGTAAATCTACAGGTTATCGGTTATGCTGTAGAAGAGAAAAAGAAGGAGGAGTTACGGAAGATAGCAACTATTAGTAAAGATTGGATGTATCATGACACGATAAACATTGGTAGTGTTGAAAAAGTTGTTGAAAAAATAATACAAAATATACAACCAGAACAACAGATGGTAAATACTAATAGAGTTGAGGATAGACCCTCTTTTATAAAAACGGATGGAATAACAGAGTATGTTGATATAGAAGTAAGCAATTTTATTTTTCAATTTGATACAGCTTCAAATAATCTAAATATTACCTATCTCAATAAAATAGAGGAGTTAAATAATTATCTAAAAAATAATAATAAACGAATCTTACTTATAGGACATGCCGATTCAAGAGGTACAGAGAGTTTTAATCAAAAATTATCAGTTAGCAGAGCTAAAGCTATCAAATCTAAACTTATAGAACTAGGAATTGAGTCTAACAAAATTGAGATTAAAGGAGATGGAGAGATGAATCCAATCGCTCCAAATGATACAAATGAGGGTCAAAGAGAGAATCGACGCGTTGAGATTCAAATTTTGGATTAGGAGAATAGTTGATGAGCAGATTATCATTAATAATGGTATTAATCTTTATGCTAAATTCATGTAGTAGTACCAAAAGTCAAAATATAAAGAAAATTGAGGTAGTTGATGTTAAAAAAAATATCTCATATAAGACCGATAGTTGTGAAGATTTAAGAGCTTTTGTAGATAATCATAACTTTGATAAAGAGGCTCTAACAAAACTCCATAACAACTGCCCAAATCAAAAGAGTAAAGTAGCTCTTTTGATTGCAAAGGGTGATAAGTATGAAAAAAATAGAGATAGTTTAGGTGCATCAAAAAGTTACCAAAAGGCTCTATCTTTGATTGACAAAAATAAGTTTGAGATGTTTGAACAGTATCGTTTTTATCTAAAAAATCAGATAAAGAGACACTCTCAACAGAGTAATCAAGTGATTAAAATTGCTAAAACAGACAGTTCTGTTATTAGTAGTGATAGGCTAGAGGGATATATTATGCCAAGAGTCAAAGGTGAGACTAGAGATGCAATGATGGGAGAGTTTAGTACCATCAAAGGTATTCCTCTAAATTTTAATTCAGGAAGTTCACAGATAGAAGATGGAGTAAATCTTACCCAAGCCAAAGAGATAGGAAAACTACTATCCAAAAAAGATTATACCAACAGGGTAGTCTACATCACAGGCTACACAGACACAAGAGGAGACAATCAATCTAATCAAGAGCTATCAATCCAAAGAGCCAATGGATTAAAGAGTTATCTGGTTTCTAACTTTGGTCTAAAAGAGAACAATATAAGAGCAGAGGGGTATGGTGAGAGTTTTCCAATATGTAGATTTGGAGAGAAGCAAAAAGTGGATAGGGAGTATAGCTGTAGTGGGAAGGAAGATTATTCCAAAAGCCGAAGAGTAACTTTGGAGTATGGAGAATGAAAAATATAATTCATTTTTGTAGGGTGGAGCTTTTAAGCCCACCGTTAAATTTTATAAAATCTCTTTTTGGTGGGCATAAATGCACCACCCTACTTATAATACCATTGATGGTTATAGTAGGTTGTACTCCAAACCCAACTGTTAAAAAGAGAGAAGTTTCTAAACCAAAAGTTGATTATGTAAATAACAACCCAAGAAGTGATGCTTTGGTTATCGGTGTTGGGGAGTATAAAAATAGAATACGACCTCTACATGGAGTAGAGAAAGATTTGAAAAATATCAAGAAACTTCTTAGACATCTGAATATCAATAACATAACCACTCTCTCTGATAGTGAGGCAACTTTGAGTGGTGTTAGAGAAGCATTTGATGGTTATATCAGAAGTGATAAAAACCGTTTTGGAAATACCTTTCTATTTTATTACTCTGGTCATGGAGTTCAAGTAGTTGATAAAAGTGGTGATGAAGATGATAAAAAAGATGAGGCAACTGCTCTTTATGATATTGATTTAGATGATAAAGATTTTATAACGGATGGTATCTTATTGGATGATGAATTATACTCTATGCTCGGCAAGATAAAATCGAAAAAAATTCTGATTTTTGATAAGTGTCATAGTGGCTCTTCTCATAGAGGATATAATCCTTATATAAAAGCCGTTGAGGGTGAGTATAAAGTTTTGCCGAAATTTTTAGAGAGAATAAAAAATAGAAGTGAAGTCAAAAACGATTTAAAAGATTTTGTAATTTTTTCGGCAACCAAAGATG
>NZ_JAACKB010000015.1 GCF_010892395.1 Sulfurovum sp. bin170 | reverse complement strand
AGCTCCTCTATACTATCATATATCTCTTTTCCAATATGTGTAATGGATTTGCCAACCCTGCTAAATATGTCACTTGACCCCTCTATTATTCTGTTGCTCTCATCCCCTATCGAGTGCCTATCTATAAAATCTCCAGAGAATTTTGTGGGCTTCTTTGCACCCAACCTACTTAGAGCCTCATCACTGCTATTTGGTTCAATCTCAATATAGAGATTGGCTCCATCCATTGGTACTTCTAAAAAATTTTTACTGCTCATATCAATCCCTAATATATGTCTCTATTTGATTATATCTAATTTTTTTATATTAGTGAATATCTTTTAGGTTAATTATTAGAGGATTTGATATTGAAATTTTCTAAGATTTAAACCTATACCCAAGTTTTTCAAGCTGAACACGCAAATTATCTTCTACTTCACCTTGGAACTCTAAGCTACACTCTTTGATTGTTCCACCTGTTCCCAGTTTCTTCTTGATGGTTTTGAGTAGAGTTTTAAGTTCATCTGTTTCAAGATAAAATGGTTTGACTATAGTGGCTACTTTACCTCTTCGCTTCTCTTTGGCAAAGTGTAGTTGATGCTTTTGTGGTACTTTTATCTCTCTTGATTTAGCCTTTTTAGGCTTCTCTTTGTTATCTGATATCCAAGCATCATCAAAATTGGATTCCATCTCAAATAGATTTTTTCTCATTTTTACCCTCCGTGATAATATTTTCAATAAGTCTATCAGCCCAATCATCTATATCTATACTGGTCTGTGAAGTTAGGATAATAATAGATGTATCAAGCTCTGGATAGATACGCATAATGGTTCTAAAGCCAGGTCCTAAACCTTGATGTTGGTAGAAAAATTTACCTTTGTCATGGATATGATACCAGCCTATACCAAAGCTTACCTCCTCTTGTGAGGACATCCATGAGTCTACTTTGACCGTTTTGTTGTTGATAAATATATCTTTGGTCTCTTTTGAGAATAGTCTGTTGCCATGATAAGCAGAGAGAAATTTTGCCATATCCTCTATGGAGGAGACCAATCCACCAGCGGCCTGCCACTCTATATCAAACTCTTTTAACCATAACATACACCCCTCATAGAAATCTTGATCCTCATCCTCAATCATAAATCTCATAACTGTTCCAGCGAGTGAAAAAAACTGTATAGTTCCATAAACCTGTTCCTTTGCCATACTCTTATTATAAGTAAAATCGCTTCGTCTCATCTCTGTAGGCTCTAAAATATACTCTTTTATTAGCTCATCAAATCTTCTATTGGTGACTTGCTCTATAACTTTGCTCAAAATAATATACTCTGCATTGGAGTATTTAGCCTCAGACCCTGGCATATAGGGTAGCTCCAAATAGCTGTCGCTCTTTTGACTTCCCATCATATCTTTGACCTCCGATGAACGGTCACCAATCCCTGAACTGTGGTTGAGGAGATTTAGGATTGTGATGTCAACCTCTTTTCCATCATACCTAAGGTCAAAGTTTGGAAAATATTTTTTGATAGAGTCATTTAAACCTATCTGTCTCTCCTCTATGAGTTGCATCACTAGTGTCGAGGCTAGAATTTTAGTGAGAGAGTAGACATGATAGACGCTTTGGGTAGTTGTCTTTTGACTCATATTTGCATCATTATACCCCATGCTTTTGGTATATACTATCTTGTCACCTTTGAGTATAGCAAAAGAGACAGATGGTGGTGTTTTGTCTGCTATCTCTTTGCTTATATACTCTTCAAACTCTGTAACATTTGCAAATATATTAATGGTAAAAATCAATAAATATATATAAATTTTCATCTTTAGCCTTTTATTATCTTTTTTATAGCTTCTGAACAGATAGTTAGCCCAAAAGCACCTGTTACCCCGACAAATGAGCCTTTCTCTTTGCATCTGTCCTCTTCAGGAGAGAAGACTACTGTAAAATTTCTATCAAATCTAGCTTTTTTGAGTTCATTACGAATTTTTCTAGCAAGTGCATCACCTGAACTTTTCCAAATGGATGCAACCTCTATCTTGGAGGTGTCAAATCGTTTTGCTGAACCTGTTGACATAATAAGCTTTTTATAGACCTTTTTTGCCAATTCTATCTTGACTTTGGTAGTATCAGCAGAGTCTATAATCAGGTCATAAGGTTCAAAATCAAACTCTGCAACCCATGCCATATCCATCTTTTGATTAATAGCTGTAATGGTTGGATAGAGCTTTTTTAGTACATCTGTCTTTAGCTCTCCAACAGCCTCCGAACCTATCTGACGATTTTGGTTGGTCTCATCATATCTATCATAGTCGATAATTGTAATATCTGAAACCCCTGAACGCCACAGACAATCAAGAGCATAAGAACCGACCCCACCCACACCAAGGATGAGTATCTTAGCTTTTTGAATCTTAGCAAAATCCTCTTTTCCAAAAAGAAGTTCACAGCGTTGAAATCTTAAATCCATGACTCAAGCTCTCTAATGTCATCATGCGAAGTCATATCGAGATGAATAGGAGTAATAGAGACAAAACCACTCTTTACAGCTCCAACATCACTTATTTGCCCTGTCGTCTCTCTCCACTCATGGTTCACAAGCCCTATCCAAAAATACTCCACCCCTCGTGGGTTGATGTGTGAGTCTGCATCATTGGTATAGACTCTGCTACCTGTTTTGGTTATTTTTATACCTCTGCACTCATTTGGTTTTAGAGCAGGTATATTGATATTTAGAAACTTTCTTGGAGAGAGAGGAAACGAGCCATCAAATATCTTTTTGACAACTTTTACAATAGTCTCTGTTGCCAACTTATACTCCCACCCATCTCTCTCACTCATATCATCAGAAAAATCTTGTGAGATAGCAATAGCAGGAACCCCTTGAAGTACAGCCTCCATAGCCCCTGATGCAGTTCCAGAGTAGGTTATATCTTCACCCATATTTGCCCCAATATTGATGCCAGAGATGACTATGTCAGGGTGGTAGTTAGCCTCATAAAGTTTATGCAGAGCCAAAAAAACACAATCGGTTGGGGTTCCATCATCTAGTTTAAAAAATCCCTTCTCTAACTCTACAAATCTAAGAGGTTTAGTAAGTGTTAATGAGTGTCCACAAGCGGACTTCTCTAGTGTTGGTGCAACGGTTGTTACTTCACCTAGAGGTTTCAGAGCTTTGATTAGTGCTAAAAGAGCAGGAGAGTCGAATCCATCGTCGTTTGTTATTAGTATTTTCTTTATATCTTTTTTCATTAGGGAATAGTATACTGTTTTATGTTAAAATTACCCAATAAATATTGAGGACTCCTTGTGACACTAGAAAGCTTAGATATACAACTACAAACTGCACTATTGGTTAAGCCTAAATCAACGCCTATAACCTTTTGTTTTTTTAGAGGAGTTGAGTTAAGTTTAACTTCTGTTTCATGTGAAATGTGAAGAAAATATTTTTTTCCTTTTTTAATGAGCATAGGATTAAACTCTTTAAAATTCTTAAATCTATAATTCTTTCCTGATTTTAGAGATTTTGTCGAGTAGTTTATATCTATCCATATCCAATCACTCTTTTTGAAAACTTTGATTTGTGCTATACCATCTTTTATCTTTTTCCACATATTGTCTCTATACAAAGTAGGAAAAGAGTTTGGTTCATAATTTATTTTAGGTGGCTTCTCAAAGAATTTTTTACCTTTTGATTGAGCTTTTTCTTTTTTTTCTTCCCAATTTTTCACTCTTGAAAAATGGCTATCAATAACTCCCAATGCATCCATAATTACGGCTCTTCTTAGGTATGATGGAAATTTATAAAAATCTTTATCAAAATCATATTTTATATCTCTGTTTTTGGATGTTTTGTGGGTTAGTGATTCTATATAATTTAATTTTTCTTTGGAAACTTTATCTAAAAAATTTGGATATTCTTTTTCACAAACATAAATATAGAAACTTAAAGCTTGATTATATATCTCTATGGTGTTATCAAAAGTTGTGGTATGGGTTAGAATTTTTAATTTTGCTGTCTTTACTATTTTCATTTTTTCACAACTATTATTTTTTTATGTTATAATTGTAGCCAAAACTATCTTCATATTGCATTTGAATCTTCTCCACAGATTCAGCTATCAAAACTAATAAATAATTTTAAAACGGTAAGTAGTAGATATATAAGGAAAGAGTTTAAAGAATATTTGAAGCCTTTTTATTGGAAACCCTTTTTTGGGGTCTCAATCCTATTGTCTTCTATCTGTTGGTGGAGCTACAATTGATATTATCAAAAATTATATACGAAATCAGGACAAGCCTCTATAATCCTAACCTCTCCCAAATCATAGATTATGGAAGAGGATTGCGGATTATCTTTTGTTCAATATTAGAATATGGCGAGGCTAAAGCCATCGTTTCCGTATATGAAATCTGCATTTTTGGAATCGGCGTGTTTACACCCGAACTTCGGGACTAAAGTCTCCGATTCCAATGTTTAGTTTTTAACAATCTCATACTCATTTTCTAAAACCCAAGGCTTATATGGATTACCATCTACATCAAAAACTCTCTCTAACACACTCTCGTGAACTTTTATAACTCCATCTCTTTCGTTGTCCCATCTTCTCATCTTCTTTTTATACATATTCATAGGAAAATCTTTACGAGAGTCATGGACTTTACCATTTACATCAGGAGTGACAGATACACTATTGTTTGGATAGATGAGTATACCTCGCAAGATAGCTCTAGCAATCATCCACTGTAGAGGTATATCTGAAACCTCTTGCTCTTTGTAGCCTCCACCTATATCTGTATGAGAACCAACAAACCAAACCTGCTCTATCTCTTGGTACTCCTCTTTCTCATTTTCCCATAGTACTGGGTGAAAAGTATCACGATAGTCATCAATGGCGAGTGCTTGATACGCATACTTGACAGATGGGCTAAGTTTGAAATCATGGTATCTATGTCTCATAAATGGTAAACTTTGACAAGCTACATCTACAGATTTGATAGGTATACCCAGTGCTGATACTGTATCCCAAACACCTATAAACTCAATATGTGTCCACATGGTGTGATTTCTCTCTATGAAAATTTTTGCCTTTTTTTCTCTCTTTTGAGAACCCTTTATCTTATATATCTCATACGCTTCATCTATAAGCTCTGGTCTCGATTGTGGCAAGATACCAAAGTAGTGTATAAAGCTAGAGAGACTCCGAACAGTCGCCGCTCCCCTACTAAAACCTATCAGATATATCCTGTCCCCTGCTAGATAATTCTCAAAGATAAAAGTATAGCACTCCTTGATATTTTGATCCATCCCTGCACCAAACATATTACCAGAGAGCTTTCTCCAACCAGTTCCCAATCCTCTATCATAAAAAACTATCTGCTCTTCTGTCCTATCTGCTACCATATTAAATAGCTTATAGACATTGGTGTTGTTGCCACGACCACCCTCTTGACCTGTTCCATCTGCAAATACTACTATGTTTTTTGACATTTTAACTACGGCACAATCTTCATCAACTCAATATCACTCACATTAGAACCAACAGAAATCTCTTTGACTAAACGAGTACTTTTTCTTTTAGAAAATCCACACTTCTCCCCACAAGAGATTTGACCAATCAGATAATACTCCCCTCTAGGTACACCAAAAAATCTAAACTCGCCACCATCTGTTGTGTAATCTACTTTTAAATAGTTATTGAGTCTTTTATCAACTGGAGATAACTTATATCCACCAAGATAGCTCTGCTGATACCACTGTTGAGAATAGCTAGTTACAGGATTTAGATAGAGTTTGAGTTTTTTATCTGTGATTTTTTCATCATTGATACTGCTTTGAAGATAGATTTTTCCAGAGATTGTATATCGTCCAGTTTTTTTTAGGCGACTATACTCATCTGCAGGAAAAGGCATTCTCTCCATAATCTCACCATTTAGTTCACTACCCGAAGTTACTTCATTGCTATCTAGCACTTTTATACCAAGAGTTGGTCTATTTTTTGGTACAGATACCCTTGTGCCTAAGTTAGGGTTATTTTTAATCAAAATCTCCTCTTTGATAGGAGCAGTAATAGGACCTTTCATAGGTTGAATTGTTCCACTATTTTGTGAGACTGTGATTGTTTGTGGCTTTGTACTACATGCGGTAAACCCTATCGCTGTTATTAATAAAATTGTATATTTTCTTCTGAACATAAATAATTCCTTTTTGTGTATTATATCAAAAATCTATTTACCTAAACAAAACTCACCAAACATCTTGTCTAAAATCTCTTCTGAATCATAAGGTTTAGATATCGAACTCAGAGCTGTTACTGCGTCTTGAAGATGATAAGAAAAAAACTCTAATTCACCATTAATGAGAGGTTCTTTTGCATCCGAAATAGCCTGTTTTGTCCTCTCTACAGCTTCTATCTGTCGAGTTGAGATGAGCATCAACTCCTCATCAGTGCCAATATTATTAAAAAGTTCTTCTAATTTATCTGTAAGTTTTTTAAAATCATGTTTTGCACTCACTTCTATAAGAGTAGAGCTTTTGAGTTTTTCAATATCAAATTTCTGCTCCAAATCAGACTTGTTCACTGCAACAATTATCTGTTTATCTTCACTATTATCCAATATCTCCAAAATTTTTGCATCTTCATTATCAAAAGAGCTACTCCCATCAAAAAGTGCAATAATCACATCTGCATCCTCTATGGACTCTAATGACCTCTCTACACCAATCTTCTCAATGGTGTCATTAGCCTCACGGATACCAGCAGTATCTATGAGACGGATAATATGTGAACCTATTCGCACCTGCTCCTCTATAGTGTCTCTAGTCGTACCTGCAATCTCGCTCACAATAGCTCTATCATAACTTAAAAGAGCATTTAAAAGAGAACTCTTACCAACATTTGGTTTACCTATAATAGCAACTCTAAAACCCTCTATCAAACCTTTCCGTCTATGGCTAGAGTCTACTATCTTCTCTATCTGTTCAGTTAAATTATCTAGTTGTCGCACGATATTGTCTAGTATATCATCAGGCATATCCTCTTCGGCATAATCAATCATAACCTCAGAGTATGCAGTAGCACGAAGCAGAGCCTCTCTACTCTCATCTATAAAGTTTTTGAGATTACCTTTGAGCTGTTTTGCTAAAATTTTTGCACCCTCAACCGATTTTGTCTCTATAAGTTTGGCTATAGCTTCTGCCTTGGTTAGGTCAATCTTACCATTGAGAAAAGCCCGTTTTGAAAACTCTCCTGGTTCGGCTAATCTAGCTCCATAAGCAATAGTTGTCTCCAAAATCTCTCCAGCAACTATCATTCCACCATGACACTGAAACTCTACTATATCTTCACCTGTAAAACTTTTTGGGTTAATAAAATAGATAACGATAGCTTGGTCTATGAGTTGATTTTCGTGGTTATAAAGAGAATTCAGATGAGCCACTCTAGGCTCTATAATATTTTTTTTTGTGATTTTTCTCGCAATAGAGAGGGCGTTGTCTCCACTTACTCTTACTATAGAGATAGAGGAGACACCGAGTGCCGTAGCAATAGCAACGATGGTACTAGACATCTCTACTTTTTACTACTGTTGAAGTCATTAATAATTATAAATTTTCTGCCATCTCTAGCTGTTTTAATAGCTACATATTTATTAGGGAACTCTGCACGAAGCAACTCTAGTGCTATCTGAACAAGAATTCCATCTAGTGGCTTGGTCTTACCTCTACCTTTTTGCCCAACATGCTCGATAATGGGCTTTAGATAGTTAACTATCATCTCCTCTTGAGACTGTATAAACTCTGCAATTTCAAGTTTTATATATAAGTTATAGTGCGCATTTATCCAGTTAAAGAGCATATATGACAGAGCATTATATCTATAACCCTCTTTGCCAATCAGAAGTGCCGCATCTTCACCATCTATAAATATATGAGCAATACCATTAAATACATCCACTTCGACTGTATCAATATCAAAACAACCTATTTTCATAAGCTCTGCAAGTTTTTTCTCTATCTCTATAGATAAAGCTCTATTTTTAGGGAATTCTCTATCATCATTAAATTCAAGAGGAGTACTCTCCTCTTTTTTATCATTTTCCACCTCTGGAGCAGTAGTTTTGTTTTCAAAAAAACTATCTAAAACGCTATCACTCCCTTGTTCTTTTAATATCTTCTCTTTTATAGATTCTGATTTATCTTCGATATTTTCACTTTTTGTCTCTTCTTCTTTAATCTCTTTAGGAGTCTCTTCTATCTTCTTATTGGGCTTAAGAGGATTAGGCTTTTCAACCTTAGTAATATCTTTTTCAACTTCTTTGTCTATCTCTTTATCTATAGTAGATAGCTTTTTAACTGCTACTATAATAGCAGTTTTTTTGAAAAGCCCCATCATCCCCGTTGTTGGATGTTGAATAATCTCATAATTTATCTCGGTTATAGAACAAGCAAACTCTTTTGCTGCTTCTCTGTACGCCTCTTCTAGGGTTGTCGCTTCAATTCTTTTCATATTCATATTATTATAATACCCCCTTAAATTCTATTTTTTATGCTCTTCAGCTTTTGTTGCTTTATATTTTTCATAAGCACTGTTGATTACAAACTGCTGTGCAATTGTAAAGACATTGTTGATTAACCAGTATAGTACTAAACCTGCTGGGAATGTTACAAAGAAAACTGTCATAACAGCTGGTAACCACTGGAAAATCTTCTGTTGCATTGGGTCGGTCATGGTGTTTGGTGTAATCTTCTGCTGATACCACATAGATGCCCCCATTAAGAGTGGCAGTACAAAAAACGGGTCTTTTAGTGATAAGTCCGTAATCCACAAAGTCCACTCTGCACCCTGTAACTCAACTGCATTTAATAGAACTCTATAGATTGCGAAAAAGATAGGAATCTGCAATATCATTGGTAGACATCCACCCATTGGATTTGCTCCATGCTTCTTATACATCTCCATCATCTTAGTATTCATCTTTTGTGGCTCTTTACCATATTTCTCTTTTATCTCTTTCATCTGAGGAGCTAGGTCTTTTAGCTTCTGCATAGACATCATACCTTTATATGAGAGTGGGAAAAGTATAAGTTTAATAAGCAGTGTCACCAAAACAATCGCCCAACCCCAGTTACCTACAAGGTTATAAAACCACTGAAGTACAGTAAAGAGTGGTTTAGAGATAAAAGTAAACCAACCATACTCTATCGCCTCTGTTAACTCTGGATGAATATTTTGAAATACTGTATACTCTTTTGGTCCAATATAACCATGTAGAGATATCTTCTGCTCACCTTGAACAAATAGAAGAGCATTATCCTCTTTGGTTCTCAACGCAGAGACATTAAGTGGTGTCTCAAAGTTATAGAGTATAGAGGCATAGTATCTATCAAATGCAGATGCAAACTTAGCATTTGGAAAAGAGGTAGGAGTGTTTTCATCCATATCATCATCCTCTAAAACCTCTGTTGTTAAGTTAGATTTTCTAACCATTGCACCATTAACAACCATATACATACTATGGTCAGCATCTGGTCTTTGACCTGTTGTTATAAAGTATTGTGCTGGATTTGTCAGCTCTATATCTATATCATAATGACCATCTTGATAAAATGTAAGTTTTTTAGTAACTGTTGTAGCACTGAGCTTTTGAGTTAATATCACACTATTTTGATTGTTGCCCAAAGTAATAGCATCTGAAGATGTTGTATATGGTACTTTAAGTGCTTCTGTGTTTAATTCAGGGTCTGCAAATCTTATCTCCAAAGGTTTCACCCATGTTGGGTTAAAAAGCTCTAACTGTTTGCCATCAATCAGATATTTACTCTCTAAAAGTTTTGCTTGTGCCACTCTACCCATCTCATCAATTGAGAAGATAAATCTATCTGAGGTTATAGTTGTTAATGCTTTTACTGTTGTTACAGGAGCATTCATATTAGTTTGAATATTTTGAACTACCCCCGCAGTTGATTGAGTTGAAACAGCCTTTGGTGTTGGGTTCGATATAGTCGATGGTGTCTGTTGTTCTACTGCTGTTTTATTATCATCAACAGTTTTTGTTGTCTTAGGCATAAACATATCAAACAGTACAAATACTGCAAATGAAAGTACTAATGCTAAGAGGAGTCGCTTCTGTAAATCTTGTTGTTGTTCCACTAGAAATTGCCTTTTATTCTTTAATGTTAAAAAATATTATTCATATGTTAAATTATATTATTTAGTTAAGAATCTTATTTAAATTGTGTTAGAGATTATAGCAAAAAGTGTTTAAAAACATCATTGTTTCAAGGCTTTTACTCGCCTTAACGCGTTAAAAAACTGTTTATCTATGTTCTGATAGTTACTATTAAGCAATAGTGGTTTGGCAACCAATATATATTGCCCTATCTTAAGCTTATTAACATGATTTATGAGGTGGGAACGAAGTAGGCGTTTTGCTCTATTTCTATGAACTGCGTTACCAACTTTTTTACTGGCAACCACTCCAACCCTATACCCCTCTTTATGAGCCTGATAGAAGAGTACAAATTGTGAAGTGTGAACTGTTTTGGAGTTTTTATAAACTCTATTGAACTCTTTAGTAGTCTTAATACTACTAAAATGTTTTATACGGCTAATCTTTTTCTACCTTTAGCTCTTCTAGCTGATATAACTTTTCTTCCGTTTTTAGTTTTCATTCTTGTTCTAAATCCGTGAGTTCTTTTCTTTGGTGTGTTATGTGGTTGAAAGGTTCTTTTCATAACTGATAACCATCCTTATTAGTATTTACTTGGTTTGGGGTCTGGTGTTGAATATTTTGTGAACAAAGTGAATGAAATATTAAATACCTGACCTCATCCAATGAATTGAAACGCGATTTTATCCCAAATTTACTTAACTTTAGTGTAAATCACTAAAAGTTTCTCTATAAAGTTTCTCTAAATCACCTTTTTTACGATAATCAATCAAATCTCCTATCACCATCTCAATAGTCTGCTCCATATCTTTATCATTCAGACTATTACCCAAAGCTTTATCGGTATGCGTTCTAATATAGATTGGTAACATTGGCAATCTATTTTTCAGAGCAATAATCCTAGCCCCCTCTTTGAACTCTAGCAGGGCATCTTCACCTTTGTTTCTTGTCCCCTCAGGAAATATAAAAATGGAGTAACCGCTCTCTTTTACAGCTCTTTTTATATCTGAAAAGAAGCCACTCATTTGACTATTTTCTCTATCAAGCAGTATCCCACCAGCATT
>NZ_JAACKB010000086.1 GCF_010892395.1 Sulfurovum sp. bin170 | reverse complement strand
TATCTTTTATCTTCTGTTGTGGATTTGTAGAGAGTTTCCATTTCAGAAGATCCCAAAGCCCTTTGCGTCCTGAACCTCCATATAGATTTTGGAATAAATCATTTTGTAGTAAATTACCCTTATAATCACTTTTGATTGTTTTGAGTTTACTGTTTTTTATATATTTACTCTTTTTTTTGACAAAAAGATACTGACTACAACTATTAAATAGAGCTGGTATTAATGTCAAACTACTAATTTTTATGAACTCTCTTCTATTCTTTATCATCTTTATGATTATAGCACAAAAGGTCAAAGATTTTTTAGAAGCCAATCCACTAATTAGTTTTGAAGAGAAGAGAGTATTAATTTTTTTGATATGGATATGGGATTTTAATTCGTATCTCTTAAGTATTTATGTTAAAATAAATTAATGAAAACATTTAATTTAAAAACAACTATACAGATTACGGTTTTTCTCTTTTTACTCAATGGATGCGGTAGCGTTGAGACAACAACCACTACTACTCCTCCTTCTATTCCTCCTCAAGAGAGTCACCCTGCCACTGAGGAGAGAGAGATGATTGAAGTCAATGATATTCAATTGGAGCAAAATAGTACTATAGTTACAGAAGAGACAAATAGCACAGAGATAGAAGTAGTGGAGAGTGAAGATACTCAATTGGAACAAAATAGTACAGTTGTAACTCAACCAGTAGATAGAACTCCTCCTACTGTTAATGAGATAGAAGTGGTAGTTCCAGAAGAAGAGGAGATAGACTATACAAAACAGTTTATTAACGAAGATAACTGTCATCAGATACTGGATAAAGAGTTTCTAACAATATGTTATGACTATAATCTCAAAGTGGCTAAGAGTGTCTCCTACACGCTATATGGTGATTTGGTTAATGAGTTAAATATCAAAGAGAGACCATCTTTTTATGTGGAGAGGGAGATTGATGTAGAGTATAGAGCCACAACAGCAGACTATACCAATACAGGATATGACAGAGGACATCTAGCCCCAGATGCATCATTTGATTGGAGTGAGGAGAGTTTGGATTCAACCTATTCACTAGCCAATATTATCCCACAAGTACCAGAGGTAAATCGGCGGTCGTGGGTTAAGGTAGAAAACTATGCGAGAGCTAAGGCTATTGAGTTATTTGAGCTGAATATTGTAAATGTTGTAAGTTATAGTAGTAGTCCATCACAGATAGGAGATAATAGTATCTCTATATCTGATGGGTATTATAAGATACTTTTTAACATAGATGAGGAGTACGAAGAGTGCTTCTATTATGCTAATGATTTTAATGCAAGTTCTGAAGATGATGAGCTAGAGCATCATAAAGTAGATTGTACTACAATACAAGGAATCTCCAAAATGACAGACTCTTTTTGAAAATAGGCTGTAGTATGATTTTGTAGAGTCAACTTCTCAATCTCCTCATCGCTATCTCTCTCTCTACTGTCAGATTTAACCATCAACATAATAATAGGATATTTCTTCTCAGCTATCACAATTGTCTCTCCAATATTGATTTTTAGAGTAATATCTATCTTTTTTGCTGTAGCATACTGCTCAAATAGTTTTCGCAAAAGCATAGAGAAGCTATTTTGTTGCATCTGAAATTTTGGCAAACTATAGTCGGTAAAAAGAGTTAGTTTGTTGTTATATCTCATCTTGAAAAGTTCAATATTGGCTTCGAGCAGAAGGTTGATATCGGTAGAACTGTAGCCATCAAACGACAAATTTTTAGGGATATAGGCACGAGGTTTTCGGTAGAGATAGAGACAAAGCTCCTCCTCACTCTCATAGAGTACTGTAATAGCATAAAAACTATCCATCCCATAGGTCAAATCGAGATGAACAGTTCGTGAACCGAAACTCTGTGGGGCATAGGTAACGGCTAGTCTAAAAAGCTCATGGCTAAGATGTATACCTGCTAGAAACTCTGCACTGTGGTTAAAATACTCTATCTTCCCCTTATGGTTAAAGATAAGCAGAGGATTGTTATTGTTCTCTACCAAAAATTTAAAACTAGTTAATATTGTGTTCATGTATCTTCTTTCTTAGTGTATTACGATTGAGTCCCAAGACTTCTGATAGTTTGAGCTGTGATTTAAATTTTTTGAGACCTGCTTGGATAAGAGGTTTTTCATAGAGACCCAGATTTTCTCTGTAGGCATTTTTTCCCTTTATTTTATGATAAAGATAATCAAATAGTATCTCCTCAATATCTTGTTGTGAGAGAGTTTTTTTGATAAGCTCTCTATGTAGAGAAATTTTTAGTGACTTAAAATTTTGTGACAAATCAAGATGATTTATATCTAATTCAATATCATCTTTTATCATCAAATCATCTTTTAACTCTTTGGAAAATTTTTCAAGAAAATATGGAATATCTTTTGTTCTCTCTCTAAGTGGAGGCATATTATAGATAAAGGCAAAATGGCTCTCTATAGATAAAGGAAGTTTCTCATAGTTGGCAATAGCGATAATTCGTTTGTTGTCCAAATCCAATAGTTGGATATTGCGTATCGCCTCAAAATTATAGATAATTACCTCATCACTACTCTCTAAAGCATCTTTTAGAGTGTCTAAATTTTTACCATTGACTAGGGTGGTTTTTGGAAAAAATGAGCGAACCAATGTTAGTTTACCTGTATGAGGTTCACCCCAAATAATGGTTGAGATAAAAAGCGATTTGCTTAGTGTAAGAGCTTTGATAATACTTTGTATCTCTGGTGAGTGTGAGAAAAATTCTGTTTTGTTCATATAATCTCTATTTAGATATAACCGTTACACGCACCGATTTAAATCGAGCCGTAGCAACCAACTCATCCGCCTCATCTCCAAAAAGAGAGTTCACTCTTGATTTCGCATGGTGAAATGTAACAAAAAGTGTTCTAGGTTTTATCTTATCTGTATATTTAACAGGTAGATTTGCTGTCTCTCCATACTCTGATTTGAGAATAATTCTATCTCCAAACTTACCCTCATCCTCTTTTGATGCCAAAATCACATCTTCATCATACTTAGTCAAAAGTTTTTTACTTCTCTTGGTTTGAGCCGAGTTATTATAGTGTGCCAGTGTTCTTCCTGTAGTGAGAAAGAATCCCTCCAAACTATCTTTGTAGAACTCTCCATCTATTATCTCTTGTACCATTCCTCTAGGCTCATACTGATGATATACATATCTCCCTAAACCATCGTCTGTTCTAAAATCAAGAAGATGCAAGACAGGGGTATCTTCAATATAGATAGGCCACTGCATCCCCCGTTTATTGTGTCGTTTCATTCGATAATATTTTGCTCCAGAGAATCGTCTATGGGCTATTTCTGTCACCTCTTCCCAAACCTCCTCACTATCTTTGTAGTTGAAGCTACCATTAAGTTTGTTATCTAGTAGCTGTAGCACCTCCCAATCATCAGGCAGATTGGACTCTACCAATGGTTGAGAGAGATGAAGTCGTCTCATCGCACTCACATAGACCCCTGTTTTTTCATAGGCTGAACTAACACCGATAATAACATCTGCTTTTTGTGTAATATCGGTCATAAATAGCTCTTGAACCATAATAAACTCTAACTTATCCAACGCTTTGTCAATCTTATTGATATTGCTATGGATATGGGCTATATCTTCACCCATATTAAGAAGTGCTTTTATCTTGCCATCCAACATCCCATCTATTAGCTGTGGAGTCATCAAACCTACTACTTCAGGCTCTTGGTAATCAGGAAGATAGTATGGCAGACAGCCCATATCACAAACCCCTTGTACATTATTTTGTCCACGAAGAGGTAGCAGTCCTGCTCCAGTTTTACCTATATTTCCTGTCATCATCGCTAGATGGGTAATAGCCATAACAGCATAAGAGCCATCAAGATGTTGAGTCACTCCTAGCCCCCAGAGAATCATCGATTTTTTAAAGGCGTACTCTCTTGCAATATTTGGAATGCTTTTTGCTAAATGCTCATACCCCTCAATATTCTCAAAGAATTTGGGATTGGCGTAAGGGTCAGCCAAAATTTTATCTCTAAACTCCTCAAATCCTTTGGTACGATTAGCTATAAAATCTTTGTGATAAAGCTCTTCATCTATAATAACGAACGCCATCATATTGAGTACCAAGAGATTGGCTTCATAGGGGATAACGGTATTGTATTTGGCATATTTTGCCAATTTGGTCTCTCTGACATCAATAACAGCAAGGTTATTCTCCTGCTGTGCCATATCCACAATACGATTTGCCACAATAGGATGAGCCTCCATCGTATTTGACCCCATTACCACAATAAACTCACTTTGGTATATATCATTGTAAGGGTTAGTAGAAGCTCCCTCTCCTATGGTCTCTTTCATCCCTTTGAGAGAGGGGGAGTGACAGACTCTAGCACAGTTATCGACATGAGGAGACTCCATTGTCTCTCGACAGAACTTTTGGAACAGATAGGCAGATTCGCAGTTACCTCTTGCTCCACCAATGGCACAGAAGCTATCTCCTCCATATTTTGATTTTATCTCTGCTAATTTCAGTGATGCGATGGTAGTTGCTGTATCTAAACTACAGGTATAGAAATCACTGTCAAAAGAGTCTATCTTATCGGCAACTTGTTTAAGAATATGAGGATTTTTTTCCAAAAAGTTTCTGCGAACCCTTGGTTGTCGGATTCTATCTTTTGCATCCACAAAGTCATACCCATACTTACCTTTGATACAGAGTTTCCCTTGAGAAACCACTCCATCTTTCCCTGCATAGATTTTTTGAATTTTATTATCTTTGACTACTGCTGTAATATCACACCCTACACCACAATAGGTACAGACACTCTCAACCTCTTTAATCTGATTTTTAGACATTAATAACCTTTAGCTTTTTATTTAAGATAAAATTTATCCTAATTTTACTTAAAGTGAAATAATTTGATGGAAGATTTAGAAAAGAGAAGTGTGGGTATCCCTTTGGGATACCCTTTTTTTAGAAAGATTGGAACTAATTATTTAGCAGCACCTGGTTGATTCATCGCTTTTGTCAAAAGAACAAAGGCAAAGAGTGTCACGGCGAGAACAAACATCCACGCACTGGACCACAGCCCCGTCAATCCGAGTAACCAACCGAAGATGATTGGAGAGATAAATCCACCCAGTCCACCAAGAACACCAACTATACCACCAACAACACCAACTTCTTGTGGATAGTACTCTGCTACAAGCTTATAAACTGAAGCCTTACCAATTCCCCAGATAGCTCCAACAAGAACCGCTAGGATACCGAAAATCCATACA
Organism: Sulfurovum sp. bin170; assembly: GCF_010892395.1. Classification (GTDB taxonomy): domain Bacteria; phylum Campylobacterota; class Campylobacteria; order Campylobacterales; family Sulfurovaceae; genus UBA1140. The sequence goes on along the minus strand of NZ_JAACKB010000086.1, from coordinate 1,377 downwards.
TTTGCTTGGAAGAAAATCTCTGTTGTACCTTGAATAAGTAGTTGCTTTTTACCAATTTTGTCACCAACTTGAACAACTGCTACCTGTGTAACTTTCTTTGTAGGGAACATAAAGAAATCATTTGTATCTTTATCAAACTCACCTATCTGTGGAATAAACTTATAAGTTCTCTCACCAGCTTTAGGGTTTGTAACTACTACAGTGTTCTCTGTAACTGCTGTAACTTCACCTGGAAGCTTAGACATTACACCTTTACCTGGAGACTCTATAGTCATCTTTGGAACCATAAGCATTGCAGAGATAATAATAGCTGTAATAAATACCCACATAGTAACCGTGTTACCACCAAACTTATCACTCAAATATCCACCAAATGCTCTAATTACACCTGAAGGGAAACTAAACGCTGCGGCAAATAGACCAGCAGTGACCAGTGGTAGTGCGTAAACATTTACAAAGTAAGGAACCAACCACTGCGAGAATGCAACAAATAGACCAAACACGATAAAGTAGTACATACCAAGTCGCCATACACGGATATCTTTTAGTGGAGCCAACATTTGAGCTAGAGTTCTATCAGAACTATCAGGCTTTCTGTTCTCTGTTGCGAAAAAGAAGATAACTGCCATCACTGATAACATAATTGCATACATAATTGGAAGTTCTCTCCACGCCTCCATGTCTCCACCAGCGATTAGACCCATCAAGATAGTAGGAGCAAAAAGTGCTGTTAAAGCTGCACCTGCGTTACCTGCACCAAAGATACCAAGAGCTAGACCCTGCTTCTCTTTTGGAAACCAAACTGATGTAAATGCGATACCTACGGCAAATGTTGCACCAACTGTACCAAACAATAGTGAAGCGATTACAAAATCTGTATAGGTTACTGCTTGAGACATCAATACCATACCTAGTGACGCAACTAACAAGTTAATCGTAAAAATCGGTCGTCCACCAAACTTATCTGTCAATATTCCCATTGGTAATCTAAACAATGCACCAGTCAAAACTGGAATACCAATAACCGTACCCATCTCAACTGCTGTCCAGTCAAGAATACCATTTGAAATTAGAAATGTGATTAATACCCCATTGGATAACCACGCTGCAAAGGCGATGGTAAACGCCAATGTATTCATAACTAACATCCTATAAGATTTAGGTGTCGCCTCTTTCATCATACTCATATAAAATCCTTTCAACTCCCTACAGGGTTTCCTCCTTTGCTATGACCAAATGATGGAGCGATATCATTAATTTTTTGGTATCTATGTGGGAAACTCTCTCCTGTCTATATTATTATAACGGTAAATTAGTGAAATAATCGTGTATATACTTAAGAAACACTGATATGTGTAAAAATGACACCTTATGATG
>NZ_JAACKB010000085.1 GCF_010892395.1 Sulfurovum sp. bin170 | reverse complement strand
CTTAGCTTTAACTTAATTTGATGTATGATTTTAATTGTAATTAATTAAATATATAAGGAGTTTTTAATTATGAAAATTTTAAAAAATACATTGGCATCTGTTTTGGTGCTATCAACTTTGGCTAGTGCTGGTACTTTTGAGCAGAATGGGGTTAAAGAGGGGAATAACAGAGTTGCTGCGACTGCTCGTCTTACTTCTCCAGATGAGGGTGATGAGAATATTCAATTTATTGGGCAGTATGGTAAGTTTCTAACTGATGATATAGAGATAATGTTAGATGTTTTCACTCATACTCAAAATGCTGAAACCATATATATGCTTGGTGCGGGTGTAAACTACTATTTTGCAAAAACACCAACTTTAACACCTTATATCGGAGCTCAATACTACCACTCAGATTATACTGCAACTGGAGACTGGGATTCAAATGGTATGAGAACAAATATTGGAGCACATAAATTTTTAACTGAAAATTTTGCTATTACTCCTGAAGCAGGTGCTTTGTTTATTGATTTTGAAGATTATAGAGAGTCTTATCTTAATATATACCTGACATACTTCTTTGATTAACATTTGTGGTGGGCTTAAAAGCACCACTGTTGTAGAGACAAGGCATGCCTTGTCTCTACAGTATAATATTAAATTGACACTTTAAAGACATCCTCTTCTGCTATAATTAAAACCAACATTTTAAAATAAGGAACAGAAATGAAAACTTCTATCAAACTCCTAACCCTATTTATATTTATTCTAGGTGTATCAGCTTGTCAAAATAGCTCACCAACTCCAAAAGGAATATCCACAAGCTCTTCAAAAGCCGTTGATAGTAAAGAACCACTAACCGTTATCGGTGGAGAACTTAGTTATGAGCTAATCAATACTATCCAGAGTAGTAGCAAACTATATGGAGTAAACTTCAATCCTAAAAACAGTACACTGATAACATATGGGGATAGTAGTACTATTACCATATATAGTATGGATTTACAACCTATAGCCCATATAGAAAGTAAAAATGATGAGATAAAAGCTATAGATATTAGCTTGGATGGAGCTTATCTAGCTTGTGGAGGAGATGATGGTTTCGTAGAGATATGGAGTCTGGATAGTTACAAGCTCATTCATCGTATGCAGAGCAATTCAGACGATACATTAGCCATCGCTTTCAATTCAGATGCCACAAAAGTAGCAAGTGGTGGAGAGGAGAAAGTTATAGATGTTTGGAATGCAAAAGCAGGTAATCAAATAGCAAGACTAGAGGGACATCAAGATGAGGTCACCAATATCTCTTTTATAGATTTCAACAGAAAAATAGTCTCCAGTGCCAAAGATAAAAATACAAAAATTTGGGATGTAGTAAAGAAAAAAACAGTCTACTCCTATCTCACTCCATCCAATGAGTATGGTGAGATAAAAAAAGCTAAATCTTTTGATGACTATACGATAACAGCACTAACAGAAGTTGAAAGTGCAGAGGGAAATAGTAGAAAAAGAAATGGACCTCCTGTATGGAAATATACCATGAAGTTCAAAGACAACCAAGGTAATACGCTAAAAGAGTTTGACCAACATAGAGGACCCATTACTGATATAGCCGTAGCTACCAATAGAAGTTATATGGCATCTAGTTCTCTGGATAAAACTGTTAGATTGTGGGATTTGGAGAAGAGAAAACATATAACCAATATCGTACTAAAAGATAAAGCTTACGGTGTTACGATTAACAAATCGGGACATCTACTTGTAGCCCTTGAAGGTAAAAGAAATATCAAACTTTTTCAGATAAAAAGCTCTTACTCTCCTACAGATAGTTCGTCAAGTAGTTCTGCCTCTGTACCAGTAGCTACTAGTAGCAATATCTCAACTTGGTACAAAAAACAGTATGCTATTGTCGTAGGGATTGACCACTACAAACGACTCTCTCTTCCACGGCTGAATAATGCGATTACAGATGCAAGAAGTGTAGCAGGAATTTTAAGAAAAAAAGGTTTCTCAGTCATCGAACTCTATAATGAGAATGCTACAAAAGAGAGAATGCTTGATGCACTCAAAAAGATTAAACAGCTCTCCACAGCCCAAGATGCAACTCTGTTCTATTTTGCAGGACATGGTGATGGAGTCTCTGGACACAACAATGTAAGAGAGGGTTATATCTTGCCTTATGATTTCAACTCTGACCTCAACAGCCCTAGTACAGATGTGATGTATTATGATAAATCAGCACTTAGTATCAGCTCTCTGGTTATGTACTCACGAGATACAAAAGCAAAACATATTGGTATTATCTTGGACTCTTGTTTCTCAGGTCTTGCGATGGAGTCAAAATATGCTAAAAAGTCTATAGCAGGAGTATCTAGTAAACAGCTAGATAGCGTTGAGTATGACACAAAAACTCGTTCAGTTAGAATAAAACCTACAAGCGTAGCCTCAACGGATAGCAATAGTGAGATTAACAATCTATTTAGAGACCTTTTAGCTAAAAAGTCTATCAATATCTTAACCGCAGGAGATGACCAACCTGTATCAGATGGTTCAGGTCACTCACCATTTACACAGGCTTTTTTAGAAGTATTGGATTCAAGTGTTGATAAAGATGGGTATATTAGATTTACAACACTTGCTGATTATATCAAAAAGTATGTTGAAGGTAAAACCAAACAGCAACAGAAACCTCAATATAAAAATGAGAGTTTAGAAGATGGAGATTTTATATTTAAATTATAGTAGGGGTAGACCAATGTGTCTACCCTAAAATTTGAAAGGAACAAAAAATGAAAAAATTAATTTTACTACTAACAATAGTAGGTACGATGTGGTTTACAGCTTGTGGCAGTGATAGTAGCAAAGAGGCAAAAGAGTTGCTTCAACGGATTTTAAATCTAGTGGGTATTCCACAATCTATAGTAGTCAATGTTTGTCAAGACAATAACGACAACAATCTCTGTGAAAGCACAGAAATTTTAGCAAGTATCACTATTGATAAAGGTGATACAGTTGATACTATATGGGCAAAGGTATTTGATGATGGTAGCAACTCATATTGGCTTGAGAATATTGACCCAGATAAAAAGCTCTTACTAGTGATGCAAGATAGAGATAGTGTACAACATGATGATGGTAAATTCGCATTACCTTTCACTGTTGATGCGGCAAAAGAGCAGAATGCTACCAAAGAGCTATCTATCTTGGAGTCAATGGTTGATGAGAATTACCTGAATGCAAGTGAAGTTGTAGCTGTCAAAAGCATGGATTCCGTTGATAAGTTCTATGCCGTACTTCTGAAAGATTTGATGAAAAACTTCAATACTCTAAAAGATAAAGAGCTTGACTCCTCTCAATCAATCTTGGCAAACCTTGAATATATGGCTAATGATTTAAGAGATAAAGGAATTAGTAAAACACTTCCTGATAGAGTAAACGCTTGTAATGGAAATGTGGCTTGTGTGGATGCTATTATAGATGATGTCTTTAAAGATTTGGAGATTACTGATAGTGAAGCAGATGAGATTGTTCAAAAAGAGAGAGAAAAAGATGCTCCGTCTGAAGCTACTAATAGTAGTACAGGAAGTAGTAGAACCATGTTTCTCTCAAAAGAGACAAGCTATGATGAAGATGGGAATGTAGAGGATACAGAGACATATCAGTATGATAGTAACAATAGAATGATAGATGATGATGAGTGTACCTATAACTATGATAGTAAAAATAGATTAACAGAGAGTTCATGTACTTATAGTGATGAGGGAGAGAGAACTACACATAGAGCAGTATATTCATATAGTGGTGATAGATTGATAGAGCATACCTACTATACTGATGGTAAACTTGATGGTAATTGGAAAGTTATTGAGTGGAGTGGTGCTAAACCTATAAAAATAGAGTGGACTGATAATGAAAATGGAACTTGGACTTGGACTATAAGTTATACAGGTGATAATCCAACGCATATAGAGTATACTTATAGCAATGGAATGACTTGGAAGATAGATAGAGAGTTTGATAATAAAAATACACCTTATGATTGGGATAGTCTATTTGGAGGAGTTTACTATGGATGGTGGTATGGTAAAAATAATATTACCAGAGAAGAGATAACTAGTAGTTATGAGTATGCTGGTCAAACCTATACAGGAAAAACCGTCACAAGAAATGAGATTACATATAATAGTAGTGATTTACCAACTAGGATAGATACATATATGACTTCAACTTCTAGTAATAGTGAGAGTAGTTATACGATTCATACTTATACTACTTATGAGTATAAGTAATTTATTATAAAGGGTCTGATGATTTACAAATCATCAGACTTAACAGATTTAATACTATATCTGCTCAAAATCTCCTCTTCAATCGCTTCTGCTTTTTTCTTATCTATAATGAGTTTGGACTCATCCTCATCCTCCAAAACAATATATTTCTCTTTGGAAGTAGAAATCAAGGTGTAGAACTCTTTTAAATTTTTAAAACTTTTCCCATTTATCTTCTCTATCTTCCAAAAACCAAAACTATAATCACCACGACTAAGACTAGAAGCCAATACTTTTAAGAGTATGACAATCTCCTGTCTATCCTCTGTGGGAAATTTAGTCGCACCATAACGCAAAGGAAGATGTGGCATTGGAGATGAGTTCAAGAGGTTTTTAGTCAGTGCAGAGAATACATATCCACCAAGCATAAAGTAGCTTGGCATCTTATCATACTCTAGTTTGGCATAGATGGAGTTATCACTACTCTGTTTTTCTGGAAGTTTTACTTTGAGAGTAATCTTTTCCCCTTTTCGAAGAATATCTAAGGTGACTTCATCTCCATATTGATGTATATCTATATAATATTTGAAGTGCGTATATTGATTATCTCTAAACTCAACTGTACCATCACTCTCTATTTTGTGATGGTCTATAGCTGTTATGATATCCTCTTTTTGCAATACCTCTTTGAAAGGTGAGTTGTATAGAATATCTACCACCAAGATACCACCAGCTTTTTCATCTAGTTTATAGTACTCTTTTTGTGTTGGATTCTCTATCATATCTATCTGAATGCCTAATTTTGGGAATCCATCATACTCTCCATCCTCGACATCTTTTAGAAAGTGTTGAACTACATCTACAGGAACCATATAGCCTATGTTTTGAGCCATTGCTATCTGTTGCATTACAACACCAACTATCTTGCCATTAGAGATAGTCGGACCACCTGAATTCCCAGGGTTTATCGCTGCATCAATCTGTATAGAGAGAAAGCTTTGACCACTATGAGCATAGATATTATGTTCTATTCTTGATACTATTCCTGTACTAACACTTATTGTGTTACCACCCATTGGATATCCATATACTGTTACATTATCTTGCATTTTTGGTAGTTCTCCAAATGTAAGTGCGGTAGTTTCATCAAAAAAATGCTTATCGTTAACTTCCAGTAGTGCCAAGTCTGTCTCGTGAGAGACCTCTAAAACTTTTGCCTGATATCTTTTGGTATCTCCATACTTTTTAACTTCTAAAAATGTCTCATTTGCCACCACATGAGCATTGGTTAGTATTCTGTTACCTGATATGATACTTCCTGAACCACTAGAGCGACTCACTGTGCTGTTCCATGGTTCCAAGTAGTTTGGGTGTTTTGATACTGTATAGATTTTAACTATAGATTT
>NZ_JAACKB010000084.1 GCF_010892395.1 Sulfurovum sp. bin170 | reverse complement strand
GGTAAAGATAAAAGCAACCGTTCCTATTATTATTCGACAAAAACCCAACATAGATGTGAAATCTCAGACCCATATCCATCACTGGCATTGAACCATCTAGTCGTAACAGCAAGTTTTCCTATCTATGATCCAGAGGACAATCTTCTGACCATTATCTGTGTACAGATTAGTCTCAAAGATATTCTACGAATGGTTCACCCAAGTTCGGTAGATTCGTTCTTTGGCTCTGCCACTAAAATTGTCTATAGTCTATTCTCTGTGGCACTCTTCTTTGTAGCGATACTTCTCTTTATCAAAGGAGTTAACAGTATAGTAAGCAATGGACTGAATTTTCATGAAGTGAATATTAACGATATATTCAAATCCACCATTCTCCTCACCCTCGCTCTGGCGATTGTCGATTTGGTCAAAGCCATTTTTGAGGAGGAGGTACTAGGAAAAGAGAAAAAAGATGGTGCAGGAGATACCCACCAGACGATGGTACGATTTTTGGGTTCCATCATTATCGCCCTATCTATCGAAGCGTTGATGCTAGTCTTTAAATTTGCACTCAATGACCCAAGTCAGCTTATATATGCTGTATATCTAATTCTTGCGGTAACAGCTTTGATTTTAGGACTCTCTTATTATCTCAAAGTTAGTCATGATAGTTGTAATAGGTAGGGGATTTAAATCCCCTGCTTCAATATCTCCATTCTCTCATTAGACCTCTCTATATCATCTAAACTCACTTCTCCACTATCAACCATCTCTTTTACGGTATCAACCAAATTCTGAGTACTTACCATACTTCTAACCGAGAGTTGATTTCCAAAAAGCAAAATATCATTACCTGCACCTATAGTTAATCTAAGTCTATCTCTTAGACTATAGTTACCAATAGCACCCATCTGCAAATCATCGGTAATAACAACTCCATCAAAACCTATATCATTTCGAAGTAGTCCATTTATCGTTTTTGCTGAAAGTGTTGCAGGATACTCTGCATCTATCTTTTTGTTAAATACATGAGCTACCATTACTGTATCTATAGCACCTTGCTCTGCTAATATTCTATATGGCTCTAGCTCTTTTTTTTGCCAGAGATTTGTCACATCCACAAAACCTTTGTGTGTATCACCTAGAGATGAACCATGCCCTGGAAAATGTTTGACAGCACTTAATACACCGTTATTACGCATAGCAGATATAAAGATAGAGCTATATTTAGCTACATCCTTTGGATTTGAACCAAAAGAGCGACCATATTTATATATGATTTTATTTCTCTTATTTATAGCAAGGTCAACTACAGGTGCTAGATTATAATTAATCCCTACAGAATTAAGCTCTTCTCCCATCTTAAAGTACTCTGTTCGTATCTGTACTTCACTCTTCCTTTTTACATCTCTAGCTTTTGGAAATTTTCCATAAAAACCATATTTTCGTTTTAACCTCTGTACTCCTCCACCCTCTTGGTCAACAGAAATAAGTAGTTTTCCGTCTCTGCTACAAGCTTGGAGTTGCTCTGTGAGGGTTCTTACCTGCTCTTTGTTATCAATATTTTTAGGCTCAGAGTGCTTTACTGGATTGACATCAAATAGAATTACTCCTGCTAGATTGTAGTTGTATATATCATTACATATTTGGCTCCCTTGTGGGGCAGTTGTCCCCATAAAACCTACCATAAGCATAGAGCCTATCTTCTCATCTAATGTTTTTGAAACAACATCTTCTATGATTAGAACCTCTTTTTTCTTATCTTCTTGAAGAGTTTCTATAGCATTTTTATCTATTCTAGGAGTTACCATCTTCGGTTCTGTAGTGCAACCACTAAGTGCCAAAAATACCAGTAGAGCCAAGTTTGTTATTTTCATTTTTCAACTTT
>NZ_JAACKB010000083.1 GCF_010892395.1 Sulfurovum sp. bin170 | reverse complement strand
TTAGGACAAGGCAGTGCCATTGTCCCTACAATATTTCAATTTCAAAACAGTAGAGACAAGGGATTCCCTTGTCTAAATCCTTAATTCATTGGCATTGGACTAAAATCTCCGATTCCAAATGAGTTTTGAAACAAACTAAAAACGATACGCAGGAATCTCTTGTTTATCCAAGATATTAAGCTCTAGTTTGGATGGTCTCTCTATCTCCTCTAGCTTCTCTTTGACCATATAGAGTGAGTCATTAGCTTGAATTGTTAGTGATTTTTTATCTAGTGAAAATTCAAAAGATTTAGTCGCAGAGTTTTCGTGTAGAGTAGTGGATATGGAGTGGATGAAACTTAGTATCTTGAACTCTTTTTTACTTGGAAGTAGCTCTTGGTACTCTTTATAAATCTCTTTTCTGTATAGCTCTTTTCCTCCAAAACGCAGTAGCATGGCTACTAGTATCATCTCTTTGTGTACTACACCATAGTTAAACTCATGCATAGTCACATAGAATGCGTGTTGATATGATTTGTATATGTTAAATGTATAGCCAACAGGAGTAAGCTCTATGGCGTGTATAAGGCTTTTTAGATACGAGCTATCTATATAGTTGTTATCTACAAATAGTTTAAAAAGTTTTGTGGCAGACTCTTTGGATTTTTCACTAGCATGAGGTGTGTCAAATCTATCGAGCATACTTCTGATACTTGGGTTTATATTTTTGGGAAATAGCAGAGAGTTATCTTTTAAAAAGTCATCTAAAAAGACCCCCTCTCTAACGCCTACTCCTGAGGTGATAACCTGTTTTGCACCTATATGGCTGAGAATCTCTCCAAATATAAGTGTCCCTTCACGGATGGTATCAAAACGGGCTTTTGGAAGGTTGAGATAGGATAACATTCTCTTATCAAGAGAAGATATATCTGAAAAATATCCATTTTGACTCTTTACAGAGTAGCTAAATGCGTGAATTTTATCAAGAGGATAGAGTTCATTTTTCATTATAGCTTTAGACAACGCTCTAGCAGTACCACCTATTCCTATGGCTTGACTCTGTTTAAATGTTGATGGAAGTTTTTTAAGCTCTTCTCTTATAAAGTTTTGTGACTCTTTTCGAGATTTACCTTTGTCAAAAAAAAGCTCTTTTAGTCTTACTGTACCGATATTTAGAGAGTAGGTATCGACTATTTTAGACTCTTTGATAAGTGCTAAGTCAGAAGAGCCTCCACCTATATCTATAGTAATACCATCTGTGATTGGGAGAAGATTAAGAGCAGCGATAGCTCCATATCGTGCCTCTTTTTGTCCATCTATAATCTCAATATCTAATCCAAGCTCATCTCTTATCCACTCTGTAAACTCTGAACCATTTGGAGCATCTCTTAGAGCTGATGTGGCAACAGAGATGACCTTTGTGACGGGATATAGTTTTATGGTGTTTATAAACTCTTTTAGAGCGAAGTAGGCTCGTTGTATGCCTATGGGTTGTAGGTATCCACCTTTTTCATAAGCACCTTCACCTATACGAACTTTGGATTTTTTTTCACAGATAAGATGAAATCCATACTGGCTACTTCTTTGATATATAACCAATCTTGCTGAGTTGGAACCTATGTCGATAATCGCTGTAGCTTCTGACATAAAAGAGTCTACTCTTCTAATTGGAGTTGAGAGAATTTAAACTTTAGCTCTTCAATACTCTCTACGGCATCTGGATTTGACTTAATACAGTCAACAGGGCAGACAGCAATACATTGAGGTTCATCATAGTGTCCCACACACTCTGTGCACCTGTCTGTATCAATTAAATATATTGGGTCATTCTCTTCTATTGCATCATTTGGACACTCATCTCTACAAGCATCACATGCTATACACTCATCTGAAATTTTTAAAGCCATATTTTATCTACTCACTTATAATTTTTACAGGTTTATATCTTATCAAAGCTTTGAAATAATTTAAATGTTAATATTCATTATGTAAAAAACGGCTAAATGGAAATCTAATACTTGCGATAGCACCCTGCTCATCTTCTCTATTCTCTAATTTGATAATTACACCGATAGACTCTGCTGCATTTTGAGCAATAAATAGTCCCAAACCTGCTCCTGTTGATTCAACAGAGCGTTTAAATGGTGCAAAAAAGTCTTGATTTTCATCTACTCCTTTACCTTCATCCATAATCTCTATTATAAAATTATCTTTGTCGGTACGAGTAGATAGAGTCACCATTCCACCATCTGGTGAAAAACGGAGAGCATTTTGTATAAAGTTTTGCAGTATTTGCATAAACAGTAGAGGTTGTATATTTACCATAAATCTCTCTACTTCAAAATTATATATAAAGTCTCTATTTTGCGAGTGTGCCAACAGCTCATACCCCTCAGCTTTTTGTGCCATAAAACGGATGATATTCATTCTTTTGGGCTCTTCAAACTGTCCACCTTCTGCTCGACCATACTCCAAAATATTATGAATCATATTATTTAGGGTATCTATAGAGTCTATATTCTGCTGTAGAGTCTCTCTTATGGTCTCATCTAGATTCTCATCTTTTTTATACTTCATCATAGTTATTTGGTTTTTTAGTCTCATGACAGCAAGAGGAGTTTTTAACTCATGTGCTGTTCCTACAAATAGCTCTTTTCTATAGTTAATAGATGTTTTTATTTTAGAGATTAGACTGTTAAAAGCATCTCCTAACTGTGAAAATTCTTGAGGAAGTTCACTTGTTATAATAGGTCGTAAAAGACTCTCATTCATATTGCTAAACTTATATGTTAGTTTACGAAGAGGTTGTATGATTCGTGCTGAGAGTTGAGATGCGTAGTAGACTATAAGTAAAAGTGCTATAATAATTACAGCTAACATAGTTAAATACATATTAGAGAGTAGTTTTTTCTCTTCTGTAATATCTTTTTTAATTATAATAAACTGTTCTGATTTTAGACTTTTTTTTGTAAGTATTAAAAAATTATGATGACCTTTTTGTATATGTTTAAGACCCTCTTTTTGGCTCTTAGAGGTAATAGTGACATCAATTTTATAAATTTTATTTAGATAAAGTGGATTGAAATCTTTAGAAAATTCATCCTGACCTGAGTAGTTGTCGAGAATAAGGTTAGCTTGTTTATTAATATCTTTTTTTATATTTTCATGTAAATATAGGGAGAAGTAGAACGATATAAATAGTACAACAGCTATGAGTATTGCTGTTATAAAAACAGCAACCTCTAAGAAAAATCCACTCCCTAAGCTCCTTTTGGAAAGCAAAATCTATACCCTCTTCTTCGGACAGTCTCAATGGTTGTAATGTTTAGTGGTTTATCCATCTTCTGTCTTATTTGGTTTATTGCAACCTCAATGACATTTGGAGTAACTAATTCAGGCTCTTCCCAAATAGCATCTAGCAGTTGCTCTTTTGAGACGATTTGGTCTTTATGCATCGCTAGGTGAGTTAGTACTTCAAAAGGTTTACCTTTTAACTCTATCTCCACACCATCATAGATAATTCTCTCCTCTTCAGGATTGATTACTAGATTATCTACCTCAATAATATTTGAACCACCAAAACGAAGTTTTGCTTCGATTCGAGTTGTCAATACTTCAAAATCAAATGGCTTTCTAATAAAGTCATCAGCTCCTGCTCTAAGTGCCTCTATCTCACTCTCTCTGTCATCTCTTGCGGAAAGTATTATAACAGATGTTTTTGGTGATTTTTCTTTTAATTTAACAATAATATCAATTCCATTACCATCTGGTAACATCCAATCAAGTAGTACCAAATCATAATTTCTAATTCCTAAAAAATACTCACCATCTTTGATGTTTGCCGCTACATCATTTTGGAAACCAAACTCTTTTAGTCCGTCTGACAGTGTCTTGCTTAATGTTACTTCATCTTCTATAATTAATATTCTCATTTTATTTAAAACTCCTACTTTAATATTTTTTTAATATTATAACACAAAAAGATTATAGTTTAAAGTTTTTTTA
>NZ_JAACKB010000082.1 GCF_010892395.1 Sulfurovum sp. bin170 | reverse complement strand
TTTAGGAGATTTTATGAAAAAAATAGCGATTAGTGCTTATGTCTATGGGCTGTTTATACTGTTGATGATTTTCGCAATGCTTAGTGCTTACCCAGTATATCTCTTATCACATATATGGTCTAAAAAACCAAGAATATACTTTCAAAAGATAGTACAGCAGTATTTTAGACTATTCTACAAAATGATGCCACTTTTAGGAAAAGTCAAGATAGTAAATCCCCAAATCGCAAATAGCTTCCACCCCTGTGTCTATGCCTCAACCCACCAATCATCCATAGACTACACTCTATTAGCAACAATTATTGATGACTATGTCACTCCATCAAATCATTTTATCAGCGACTTTGCACTATTTATGAGGGTTCCTAGAAATGCCCTTGGTATCTACTATATCCCAAAAGGCAAAATATCTGAGGTAGATGCAGGATATAAAAACTTCAACAAAGCACTTAAAATTAACTCATCGGTTATTATCTTTCCAGAGGGAACTAGAAATCCTACGAATGAACTAAAACCGTTTAAAAGTGGGGCATTTAGACTAGCAACCCAGCAGAGCGTTCCTATTGTCCCTATTATTATCTCTGGAACAGGAAAGATTGTATCCAAAGGGAGTAATGTTACTAAAACTTTGGATAAGAAGGATGTGACTGTTACTTTTTTAGAGCCTATCTACCCTAAAGAGGGTGAAACATTTTTAGAGTTTAGAAGAAAAGTTAAAGCTACTATGCAGGAGTATATAGATAATAATTACCCCCCAGTCTCATAAAAAGCACGAGTCGAAATATCCTCCCCACCATTTAAATCTTCACTCCAACGGTTCTCTTTAGGCTTGTCTCGAAGCACCTTTGCCAACACTTGACTAGCACTCTCGATGTCACCCTCTTTAACAGCTTTAGCAATACTCAATGCCTCATCAAAATAGAGACAAGGAATCAAATTACCCTCAGCAGTTAATCGAATACGGTTACAGTTCTCACAAAAGTCATGTTTGTGAGGGTCTATAAGTCCAAACTCGTAGCCATCATCTAGTCTATAGTTAAACGATGGACTAGCACCCTCACGACCTAAGGCATTTATGGTATGACCCTCTTTTACTTTATCTAAAATCTCTCTACCATGCATCCCCTCAATCGCTTGACTAGCATGAGCATTTTCCATATATTCGATAAACCGTACTTTGATATTTCTCTCTTTACAGTAGTCGATAATATCTAAAATCTCATTATCATTAATACCTTTGAGAGGAACCATATTTATCTTCACACCCAAGCCTACTTCTAAGGCTTTGTCTATCCCCTTAAGCACTTGTGCTAAAACATCTTTTTGAGCAATTTTATGAGCTATTTCAGGTTTAAGTGAGTCTAGTGAAATATTGAGTCTTTTAAGTCCTGCATCTTTAAGTTTTTGAGCTGTTTGTGGAAGCAAATAGGCATTAGTAGTAAGTGCCAAGTCAATATCAGGTTTATACTCAGAAATCATCTTAATAAATTTATCTAAACCCTCTCGCAGAAGTGGTTCCCCACCTGTGATACGAATCTTGGTAACCCCCTCATCCATCGCCACTTTCATAAACAAAAACAGCTCTTCAAAAGAGAGCAGATTCTCTCGTGGAACCCATGAAAAAGGTTTCTCTGGCATACAGTACTGACATCTAAAGTTACATCTCTCTGTCACCGAGACTCTAAGGTAATCAACGGTTCTTCCGTGTCCATCTATAAGCATAATAATCCATATAATAATTTTTGAGTAGAGTATCCAAATGTTAATAAAAGTGAGATGATGTGTGTCAAATCCACTGGAGTTAATTTTTTTTATTAACTCAAATTATTTTACTCTTACTTCCAAACTGATTTTGGAAGTAAAAGAGGTGGAGTTAGATTGGCAAAACCCTAATATTCTCATCGAGCTTCTGTTGAAGAATATTCTCAATAGCATAAAGTGTTCCTGTACTTGAACTCGCACATCCACTACACGCACCAAGATAACGGATATAGATGTCAAAATGAGCACCATTCTCTTTGATGTCAATGATTTCCATATCTCCACCATCCATAATCAGCATCTGACGAATATTGTCATCAATTACTTTATCTACGGCTTTGAGCTTCTGAAATATGGTCATCTGTGCAAAATCAACAGCTCCACCACCTGCTGAACTGTCTGCTGTTGCTGCCATCTTCTCTTTTTCATACTCTGCTAATAAATCAACCAAATAGATATCTTTAGCCTCATGCCCACCTGGACGAATACACGATTTACAAAATGCCCCTGCTTTAGTATAATCTGCAATCTGCTCAATGGTGGTAAGGTCATTTAAACGAATCACCTCTTTAAGGGTTGAGAGTGATACCCTCGCACACTCACAAACAATCACTTCGCTCTCAAAGCTCTCCATATCAACACCTTTGTATTGAGCGGCTGCTTTTTTGATAACATCATAAGCCATAACGCTGCAATGCATTTTTTGTGGTGGAACGGCTGGTGTATCAGGGTCATCACGCATCGCCATCTCAACATCAATGTTGGTAATCTTAACTGCTTCATCGACAGTTTTACCTTTACAAAGCTCTGCCATCGTGTCACTACTAGCAATCGCTGTACCACAACCAAAGCTTTTGAACTTTGAGTGCATAATCACATCACTTTTTGGATGTACTGCCCAGTATAGACGCACTGCATCTCCACAACTCTCAGCACCAAAATCAGCTACGATAAGTGTTGCACCCATCTCATCTGCTTGTTCTTGTGTAATCTCTCCCATATTTTGTGGGTTATTCATCAAATCCGTTACTTTTTGGCTATACTGATCCCAGATTGTACCACCTATTAAACTATCAAATCCCATACTCTCTTTCCTTTTATATTTATCTTGGAAACGATGGCTTTAGCCTCGCCTCATATTTTACGCGACTAAAGTCTGCGTTTCCTAATGTGCCGACAATCCACTCTCATGACCCTCTGGAGCATAAGCATACGAGCTAGAGATAGCTCTAAGTCTCTTAACAGCTTTTTTCACAACATCCAAAGTATAGTCCATCTCCTCTTGTGTGGTGTAACGACTCAATGAGAATCGTATCGCCGTATGAGCCAAATCATCATCTGCACCTATCGCTTCCATAACAGAGTTCGCTTCCAAATCTTCACTGGCACAAGCCGAACCTGTACTAGCTCCAATACCTGCACGGTTCATATCCCACAACATCGACTCACCCTCAATCCCTCTAAAAGAGATAAGCGTAGTATTTGGTGTTCTATTCTCTCTTGGTGTAACCACAAAAGTATCTTTGATTTTAAGAAGTTCATCTTCAAACGCATCACGCATCTCTTTGACATCTTCCATCTCATAATCCAAAGAGTCAATCGCCTGTTCCATCGCTTTACCCATACCTACAATACCAGCTACATTGAGTGTACCTGAACGGTAACCACCCATCTGTGAACCACCATGAAGTAGAGGCATAAGCTCTCTACCTTTTTTGATATAGAGTCCACCGACTCCTTTTGGTCCATGGAATTTATGAGCTGAGAAGGTCAAGTAATCTACAGGAAAACTCTGAACATCAACAGGTAGTTTACCTATCGCTTGAACAGCATCCGTATGAAAAAGCACCCTGTTATCTTCACAAATCTGACCAATCTCCTCTACAGGAAAGATAGCCCCTGTCTCGTTGTTTGCCCACATAATAGAGACTAGTGCCGTCTTGGATGTAATATTATCTCGAACACTTTGTGCTTCAATAAGTCCCTCATGATTAATCGGCAAGTAGGTGACTCTACACCCCATTGACTCTATAAACTTCGCTGTTGCCATAACCGATGGGTGTTCCACTTCACTCACAATAATGTGATTTTTTCGACCTGTTAAGATATACTCAAAATAGATACTTTTAAGTACCCAATTATTGCTCTCTGTCGCACATGAAGTGATGACTACCAAGTCCTCTTTTGGAGCATGAAGCCCTGCATAAATTTTCTCCATTGCCGTTTTCAAGTGAGGATGTGTCTCACCTGCATAGGCATGAAGTGAATTAGGGTTACCATACTTCTCTACAAAAAAAGGATCCATCACTGCTTTTACTTGTGGATCGACGATTGTAGTGGCATTATTGTCCAAATAAACTTTCATTTTTTTCCTTTTAATTTCAAATCAGACAAACTTAGTCCTAATTAACTTTCCCCATACTACATCAACAAAGCTTAAAATATAGTGATGTCATAAAAATTTTTGGATTATACTGCTTTGATGGTTAGAAATGAATGAATAGTGAACAATCTCATAGGGGTATCCCCTTGTGGATACCCTAAATTTATAATGACATGCTAAAATTCCATAAATATCATAAATATATAGACTAGAGGATTTAATGAACAATAATCAAGAGTTTGAACAGACCATTACTAAAATGTTAGAACTACTAGGAGAAGACCCAACTCGTGAAGGTCTGCTCAAAACTCCAAGCCGTGTCGCCAAAGCACTACAATTCTTAACCGAAGGATATAATCAAGACCCAAAAGAGATTTTGAACCAAGCACTGTTTACAAGTAGCAATGATGAGATGGTAGTAGTAAGAGATATAGAGTTCTACTCCATGTGTGAACACCATATGCTCCCAATCATAGGTCGAGTACATGTAGCCTATATCCCTGATGGCAAAGTGGTAGGTCTCTCCAAAATCCCAAGAATTGTTAATGTTTTTGCTAGAAGATTACAAATCCAAGAGCAGATGACCGAGCAGATAGCTGATGCGATAACAGAGACTATCAATCCTAAAGGGGTTGCTGTTGTGGTTCATGCACGGCATATGTGTATGGAGATGAGAGGAGTACAGAAGATAAACTCTACTACCGTCTCTTCTGCACTTAGGGGGTTATTTAAGAGTGACCAACGGACTAGGAGTGAGTTTTATAATATTATTAATACTCCTGCCCCCTCTAATTTTTAGAGGAGAATAGAACCTTACAGTTCAAACGACTAATATTCCCATCGTCCAAAACAGCTATATTATTAATAAGTAATTTTACTTTAACTTTCTCATTGGTATAACTATACTCCATTCGGTCAGAGACGATGGATTTCTGCAGATAAGGAGTTGTTCTACCCTCTTCCTTTTCCAATAGCTCAATCAAACTGTTCATATTCATCTTAATCAAACTACTATTGCCATCTATGATATGCAAATTATTATCCACAAACAGTATACTGATATTACCATCTATCATCGGTTTTTTTCTACTATTTGCGTCCCTATAATAACGAAAATCTGTTAACCACTGATAACCATCAACTTTGATACTCTCTGAATTTTTAACTGACTGGAAAATACTTACCTTATGATTAAGCGTTCCTATACGCAAATAATTTCTCCATTCCCAACGATTAATAAATCTAAACCCTAACTCTTTGGTTGCAAAACGAGGGAAATTCTCTACGGTATGGTACTCTTTTGTAGTTGTGGAGTTCATATCCTCTAAAATTTTGTTATGTTTCTCAACTATTTTGGGAATTACAGAGATTAGAGACTCTTTTCCGTGACTATGGCTTAGATACGAGATAAGATTTGAAATCTTGTATTTGGTCTCTATATCAAGTTTTTCGGATATAGGTTTAGCCTCCTCTATCATCTTATAGAGTCGTTGAGTTTGGTCATTTCTACTAACCTCAGAAGCAGAGTATTTACCAAACTGTGAACTGATAATCAATAGACTTAGGGAGATAAAGAGCCACTTATAACTAGCACTCTTGATTAGAATGAAATAGAGTGACATCAGAAGTAACCAGACTCCAAAAAGTGCAATAAAATAGCGACTCTCTGTAAATCCATACTCATCTATCCTTATCCATATCGCTACACCCAACATAAGGGTCTGTATCAAAACAGCTATCCATATATACCTCTTGTACTTCTCATCCTCTTCACTCCAAAGAGGTGTCCAAAATAGATAAGTAGCGATTGCAACCACGGAGAAAGCGACCGTAATCCAAGCCAATATCCCTTTTGGGAACTCCATACTAACCAGTATTTTAATATCATAGGCAAATAGAATCAGAAAGTAACCAATTGCTAGAGATGTCAATATATATTTGGTGAAGATAACCTCTACTTTTGTGTAAGTTCTAACCTGAACTAATAGAATATATTTTGGCATCTGTGAAAGAAAAAAATTGACCCCATATAGTCCAAAGACCATAATAGCCAGTTGAGCATACCTTCTACTAGCAATATCTATCTCAAAGAGTCTATCTATAGCGTATATAGCCAAACTAAGCCCTGCATAGAGAATCAAAGAGAGTATAGTTGTTGCAAATAGAGCCAAGATAATATTTTGCGTCCACTCCCAGATATTTTTGTTGGAGATTTTTACACTGACAAAAGGTGCCCAGATAAGCATGAGAAAAAGAGATAGTATCAAAAGAGTATGTCTAAAGAAGATATGACTCTCTGAATCAGATATATTACTAGGCAAAATATAGTAGTATCCTGCTAAAATCATTATACCAATAAGTGCCAATAGAAAACTTGGATAGAGAAGACGCAAAGCAGGAAAAAGAACAACACCTAGAGATGCTACAAAAGCAACTTTTGTTGCTAATATAACAATCTCACTCCCTTTTTGATAAAACTCCAACTCAATAAGACTTATCAGAATAACTGTCAATAAAAAAGCAGATAGAC
>NZ_JAACKB010000081.1 GCF_010892395.1 Sulfurovum sp. bin170 | reverse complement strand
TTATTAATAATATGGTATTTGTTCAATTATTTGCTACAGTTACTCTCATCCTCCAATTTTGTTATAGAACCAAATCCACACCCCTCATCGTCGGCACTAGCATCATCATATAATAGATTACCGCTTGATGATGAACTCTCTACAGCAACACTATCTTCAACTATAACGGCATCTTCTACTATAATCTCTTCCATAACAATAGCATTTGTGGGCTTGGAGAGAGAGTCTATAATGTTGTTATCTCCATTAATTATCTGAACACTTTTACCCTCTTTGACTATCAATATAGGAATAGTCGTGAAGTTTAAGAATGTAGCAAAATTTCTAGCTTCAATATCATCAATATTTAGTTTTGTAAACGAGATATTATTTTCGTTTAGATAATCTTTGACTTTTTTACAATGTGTACAGGTTGGTGATTGGACAAGATAGTTTCCATCTTCTATCACAAATGCTTCTGATTTAGGTATTGTCAAAAAGCTAAGAGCAACCACAACAGATGCTATCACAGGAACAACCATCAGGAAATATTTTTTTGCAGATAGCAACATTATCACCACTAAAAAAGCATAAACACCCATGCAGAATATACACATTTCAGGTGATACAAAATATTGATAACCTATTAAAATAGTCTCAAAAGCCAAAGATGCAAAAAGAACTAGATAAAAAAGCTTTTCACGAATGGCTCTTTTGTAGCTCAACCACCCTATTGCCAAGATAATCAGAGCATCAGCCAATCCCATAAAATTAAGATAGATACTATCAAACCACAAAAGATTATCAGCCAATAGACACCCCGCTGATTCACACAGTGTTGAGTGGTTTAATTTCAAAAGAGTCTCAACTGCAATGTAGACGAAAAATAGAGCGGGTAGATAGACAAATGATAGTTTTTTCATAAAGTTTCCTTTTGGGTTTTATTAATATGAAATGATAGCAGATAAATAGTAATTTTTGTTAAACAAATCTAATATCTTCTCCTAAAATAAATAGATTATCCACCTTCTGTGTATGCAAGATAGTCTGTAGAGCAATATCATCTAATGAGTGGGGTTGGTCAGGTAGATTTATCAAAGCAAAATCAGCATCTTTTCCTATGGCTATCTCTCCACTATTTAGATGAAAAATATCGGCAGGTATAGAGGTGATGCTTTTTATCAACAGATTAGAGAGTCTGTTTATTGATTCCATATGGTGCATCATCAGGGCAGCACGAAGTTCATCAAATATATTTAGAGAGTGGTTAGAGCTTAATCCATCCGTAGCAAGAGTGAATGGCATATCCAGTTTGATTAACTCCTCCACTTCCAGTCTCCCACACCCCAACAGACGGTTAGAACGAGGACAGTGTGCGATAGAGTGACCCCTGTTTGCCAAATACTCTAGCTCCTCCTTGGTCGCTTGAACAGCATGAGTAAAGTGTGTAGGAGTATTATCAAAACTCTCCATAAACTCAGCTATATCGGTTACTGATGTGGAGGTTGAGAAAAACTTTTGGAAAAACTCCAAAAACTCACCCGCATCCTCTTCTAACCACTCTCTCTCAGCCTCTGATTCCAAAAAATGAGCAGAGAGAGGAATCTTCTCATTTTTGGCAATCTCCACAGCTCGTTTGAGTACAATAGGGTGAACCGAGTATGGGGAGTGTATCGCGATAGCAGGGATGATACCACGACCACACTTTTTAGAAGCATCCAGTCGTTCAAGGAAGTCTCCATACAACATATCAGCAGTAGAAGCTGACGAACCTATAAGTTCATTAAAAAAGAGTACCTTTTGAGGGGTTTTCATGCAGACCTCCAACTCTGCTCCAAAACTAGAAATAGCTCCAAAGGTAGTGATACCAGAATGCATCATCTCTTCACAAGCTTTTAGCATAAGCTCATTGTCACACTTGGCAACCAAATCCTCACGATTGGCAATAACCGAGTTCAACCACGGCATAAACTCTCCATACTGCAAAGTTGTTTTGTTTGCTGAAAATTCCAAGTGGACATGGGTGTTGATAAACCCAGGGTAGAGTACGGAGTTTCGTCTACCTTGTTTTATTGTAGCCTCAGGATACTGTTTTCTTAAATTTTCCATAGTATCTATGGCTTCTATCTGTTTATCAAAAGCTACGGCTATGTTCTCTTTAAATGTGTTATCTATATAGATATAATTTGGATTTAGGATGGTCATTTCTGTTCCGATATTTTTTTAGAATTTTAGCATATTTTTCTATATTTGACAGGGGAGTTAAAAGAGACTATAATATCTAATATTAAAATTAGGAAAAAAATTATGGGGATTTGGCGTATTATTTTGATTTTGGTATCTCTTGGAACATTTGGAAGTGGAAGTAACTATAATGAAGAGAAATTCAAATTTTATTATGATTTCAAATCAATAATAGAACATGAAGCTAACTGAAAACTACGGAAAAACCCCAAATTACTCCCCAACCCCAGCAAAGTCAGTAATCTCTCTCCACTCATCATCCGAAATTCCCCTGTCTTCCTTAA
>NZ_JAACKB010000080.1 GCF_010892395.1 Sulfurovum sp. bin170 | reverse complement strand
TTTCTCTGTAACAGCATCTACCTTTAGTACCGTTCCCATCTTAAAGACCTTCAAATCCATCCCCTCCATCACGGCATGGGTTGGTAGCCCTGTTTTGATATTGAGTATCTCAAATACCCCTGACTCATTGGTATTGGTATAGACAATATTAAATATAGTTGCTTTTTTGACAACTATCTGCACCTTAGCAGATGCTCGTCCTCGTCTAGCGATAATTCGCTTAACCACAACCACATCACCGTGGTTTGCCCCTCTCATATCATCAGGCTGTATAAGTAGGTCTTTCTGCTCTTTAGTCGGAGCTTCAACAAAACCACGACCCGTTTTATCTATATAGAGTCGCCCTACACGATAGAGTGATTTTATCTTCCATAGACCATCTATCTGCTCTATCGCTCCTAGCTGTTGTAGAGCTTGGAATGAATTTTTGTCCTCTTGTTCGAGGTCGCTTTCGATGAAGCCGTTTGTTAGTTGGATTGCAAATGGGGACATATTATATACCTACCTTTGAGTTATTTAGAGTGTATTGTAAGTATAAATTTTGTATATCATCTATAGTAACTTTTCCACTATTTACAAGTTTTAACAATATATCAAGTGGTCTACTTTGGGTATTTTCCCCTGTCTCATATTTATGAAAAGCTCTTACTCCACCACCAAAGATAGATGAAGCTTTCTCTTGTGTAAGATTCAATCTCTTTCGTATCGCTTTTACTTCATCCGCAGTTAGAAGATTATCCATCTCTCTTTTGAAATCAGAGATAGCTTTTTGTGAGAATTTTAGGTCTCTTGGAGATAAGAATCCCTCCTGACACTCTATACAATAATCACCCATTTGCTGTATATCTCTCGTATGCTCTTTATATCTATAGACTATGGTTCTCTCTTCTCTTTTGATCTCTCCATCACATATTGGACAAACTTTCATTACCTCTCCTTAAA
This sequence comes from Sulfurovum sp. bin170, assembly GCF_010892395.1. Lineage (GTDB taxonomy): Bacteria > Campylobacterota > Campylobacteria > Campylobacterales > Sulfurovaceae > UBA1140. The sequence continues at coordinate 937 of NZ_JAACKB010000080.1, read as the reverse complement.
CGATATAATAATCGCATCTTTTTTAATCTGAAGTTTTATATACAGCTCAATGCCTCTATAGCTACTGTGATAAACATCATGCCAAAGCTTATGATTACGATAACTAGTCATGGACTTATAAAGATTTGAAGTTTTTAGTCCATCTATAATTTTCAAAATCTCATCATCAGAGAGACCTAGTTCTGTGTAGCTCTGTCTTGCTGATAGTGTGACTATATAGTTATCTTCTACTATTAGTTTTTTAATAGACTCTAAGCTATAGTGAGCAACTCTCTTTTCCAAATAAAATCCTTTATCTCTATAATTTTAACCAAAAAGGTTAATTTTGTCAAACCTTAGAGAAGCACTACCTTATCGCCTCTCTTTCATATATCTCTCCTAAATTAATTTATTATTTACTCATCTTGATTATCAATGACTTTGATTTGGGCTTTTAGAGTAGCATACTCTATAAGTTTATCTTTTCTAACATCTGAATTTGACTTCTCTTTCAAATCAAAAATCTGTGTTAAAATATTTGTCCAAGTCAAAAGTTGAGGGTTCAAAAAGTAATTATCTATATGATTCTCTCCCTCATAATAAAGCTCTCTATAAATCTGATTGTTCTCATCAAATTTTAGTTCCACCACTTCCCAAGGCTCAAAACTAGAAGCGATAAGTGGAGAGTGTGTAGCCATTATAAGCTGATTGTTCTCTCCCACATTCATATATAGGTCTGTTAGTTCTCTTTGAATATCAGGATAAAATGAGTTTTCTGGTTCGTCTATTAAGATAATGCTGTCTTTTGGGTTATGAGTTTTAAGAAGTATAAAAGTCCAAAGAAGATTTTTTGTTCCTGTACTAATATTTTTATATTGTACTGAAAACTACGGAAAAACCCCAAATTACTCCCCAACCCCAGCAAAGTCAGTAATCTCTCTCCACTCATCATCCGAAA
>NZ_JAACKB010000079.1 GCF_010892395.1 Sulfurovum sp. bin170 | reverse complement strand
CTATTAATAGATTTAAAAGATTTTATGAATAAAAGGAGAACTTAATTATGAATACAAGTTGGTACATATTTACAGGAGACAAAAAGAAAAAAGGTATTGATATAGATACCCTCAACAAGATAGCACCTGCTCCATCATGGAGAAAAAGCAAACAAAAAGGGGATACTCAACTGGTCTATCTGCCATCAGAAGAGGAGAAGGCTATAGTAAATGCTTCTATCTATTTGAGAAGACCTCTTCTACTGACAGGAAAAGCAGGAACAGGTAAATCCTCTTTGGCGTATGCTATTGCTGATGAGTTGGGGTTAGAGTTGTACCATTGGGCTATTAATAGTAAAAGTACACTAGAAGATGGACTCTATAGCTATGATGCTATCTCTAGGCTACAAGATGCACAACTCAAAAAAATCAAAGACGACACTACAGAAGATGAGATTACTAAGTATCTAAAACTTGCCCCACTTGGTAAGGCTTTTGCTTCTAATAAAAAGTCTGTTTTACTCATTGATGAGCTTGATAAAAGTGATATTGACCTGCCTAATGATTTGCTCCATATACTAGAAGAGAATAAGTTTGAGATAGATGTACTCAAACGATACAGTAGTAAAGAGCTTGTAAATCTTGGAACAGAGGAGAATCCCATTATGATAAAAAATGGAGAAAAAGAGATAAATATAGATAACTTTCCCATTATCATTATGACAAGTAATGGAGAGAGGGATTTTCCTCCTGCTTTTATGAGAAGATGTCTGCATCATGAGATGGAGCTTCCAACAGAAGAGCGACTGATAGAGATAGTAACTCAACATCTAAACTTGACCGAAGATGATGAGAACTTAGGTATCATAGGTGAGATAGTAAAAGAGTTTATAGAAAAGAGAGATGGCTTGGGAGAGAGCCGACAAAAGAGTGAGTTGGCTACCGACCAACTTCTGAATGCTCTCTATCTAAGATTGAATGTAAAGAAAAGTGAGATTTTTAATGATATACTTTGGCATTCATTGGATTAGCATTAGGAGCCGATGGCTTTAGCCTCGCCTATTCGGGGCTGAAGCCTCCGATTCCCAAAAAGGACTATTTTGAGCAATTTAAAGGAGCTGTATCAACTGTTAAGAGCTGATGGTATAAAGATTGATACTATAGAGTTAGCAGAGTCTCTATGGTTATCAAAATATATCTCAAAAACAGAAATATTATCATCTAGTACTAATAATAATTTTATTACAGATACAAAAGAGGAGGATGAGGATACATCCAAACCTACAGACGATACTCCACCACCTCCCATTACCTCAAAAGTCAAACAGTTAAAACAGAAAAAACGAGAAGATGCACCACTTCATCCTGTCTCTGATAGTGATAACAAAAACTCTCTTCCGTTTCGTACTCCATTGGTGCGTAAACTCTATAAAGACAATGACCTCATCTTTGCCTTTAGACATTTTCGTCAAAAGATAGCTTCACTCAAAGAGACCAAGCTTGATGAGGAGAAAATAGCTGACTACATCGCCAAAACTGATATTTTTAGACCTTTTTATAAAAAGAGTTATGAGAAGAGATTTAGAGTTCTTTTTATAGTTGATAGCTCTGAAAGCATGAAAATATGGGAGAGTATGATAGATGAGTTTGTTAAAAATGTGAAGAACTACCATATATTTAAAGAGGTAATGGTTTGTTATCTATCAACGGATAGTGAAGAGCCTCAATTTTTCAGGAAAAAGGGGTTGACCTCCTCACTCAATGACAGATGGTACAGACACATTGACTCCAATACCATCGCCTTTATGTTTAGCGATATGATGTCCAAATCATGGAGTAGTGGAGTGCTTCTACAACAGATAACCCTTTGGCAAAAACATTTTCCTTTTGCTGTGGTGCAGATGTTGCCTCAACGCTTGTGGAATGGTACAAAACTCATAGATGCCTCGATGGGAAAGATGAGTAGCCGTAAAAAGTTTGCATTGAATGGTCAAATCGTTAGCCGAGCCGAGGAGATATTGTCTAGAGAGGAAGAGGAACTACCTGAATTGGTCAAGATACCCCTGTTGAACTTCAATCCAAGCTCCATAGAAGCGTATGGTAAAATTATGCGTTCTTTACCCAATAATAGGATAGAGGGGGCATTGTTTGAAGCAGAGGATTTTAGAGGAGAGTACCAACTTGAAAAAGAGAACAATGAGTTAGATGCAGAGCAGAGGCTTAGAGGTTTTTACAAATATGCAAGTGGGGAAGCTAAAGAGCTACTTGAACTTTTGGCTGTTGTGCCTTTGAGTTTGCCTATTGTAAAATTAGTACAACAGAAACTGCTACCACAGAGTACCCAAGAGCATTTGAGTGAAGTGTTTATGAGTAGCATCGTAGACAAAGAGCAAAAGGTTGATGGCTTTTATAAATTCTCAAAATATGAAGATGAAGAAAAAGGTGTTAGAGAAGAGCTTATCAAAAAGATAGGTGCTAAAAAAGCATTTCAGACCATTGTTAAACTCTCGGAAGTGATACAAAAGCAAGGAGGTATTTTTGACTTTTTGGCTTTTGTGGTTGACCCTGCATCTTTGAAACGGAGTGATGAGTTTAGTGAGATAGATAGGGAGTTTGCTCGAATATCGGTGGCTTTGCTTAGAGAGATGGGAGAGCAGTATCGGCATT
>NZ_JAACKB010000078.1 GCF_010892395.1 Sulfurovum sp. bin170 | reverse complement strand
ATTAGGACAAGGCAGTGCCATTGTCCCTACAATATTTCAATTTCAAAACCGTAGAGACAAGGGATTCCCTTGTCTAAATCCTTAATTCATTGACATTGGACTAAAGTCTCCGATTCCAAATGAATTTTGAAAGAACTCTATTATAATTTTTCCATATCCTTAATTGTAGACAACAGAGCTCCAAGCTTATTCTTGACTTCCAGATACTCAAGCTCTGGTATAGAATCCGCCACCACCCCTGCACCTGCTTGAAGTGTAATAGAGTCTGGCTTGATGAGTGATGTTCGTATCGCTATAGAGCTATCCATCTCACCATTAAAGGCAAAGTATCCAACAGCACCAGAGTAAAAACCTCGTTTGAGACCCTCATAGTTGGCTATAAGCTCCATAGCTCTTATCTTTGGGGCTCCTGTCATTGTTCCTGCTGTAAATGTAGCACGAAAGAGGTCAAACATATCTTTGTCATCAGCTATAGTAGCCTCGACATCGGTAACCATATGCATCACATGAGAGTATTTCTCTACACGCATCATATCTGTTACCTCCACGGTTCCAGTTTTGGCTACTCGTCCTACATCATTTCGACCCAAATCTATAAGCATAAGATGCTCTGCACACTCTTTTGGGTCATTTAGCATCTCTAGCTCTAGCTCTCTGTCTCTTTTAGCATCTTTACCTCTTTTTCTAGTTCCTGCTATAGGACGAATGAGCAATCTATCATCTGTTAGGCGAACCATAACCTCTGGGGATGAACCACAGATAGAGAAATCTTCATAATCGAGTAGAAATAGATATGGGGATGGGTTTTTGGAACGCAGTAGTCTATAGAAACTAAGAGGGTCAATCTCTCCCTTTTGAGTATATCTATTTGAGAGCAAAATTTGAAAAATATCACCAGAGCGAATCATCTCTTTTGACTCATCTACAAGTCTCATGAATCTCTCCTCGTCTATAGAGAATGTTCCCTCTCCATCTAGTTTTGCAGATTTTAATGGTTGAGGTGCAGAACTCTCATTCAGAGCTATCTCAATCTCATTAACAGCATCTACATATCTATCATCATTTTGAATAATTGTCAGGGTAGCTCTCTTATGCGAAAAAGCTAAAATAATAGATGGTCGTACTAAATCCAAGTCAGGAGTCTGTAGAGGGTCATTGAGGTCATCCATACTCTTTTTAAGTGTAGGTTCAAAGACTCTAACCATATCATAACCAATAAATCCGATAAATCCATCAACAAATGCAAAACCTGCCTCTTTTGCTAACTCTTTGTATCTCTCTTGGTTTAGATTGTTATAATATTTTTGTAAAAAATCAAAAGGGGTCTCTTGAAGCTCTTCTAGTTTTCCAGTAGAACCTCTGTAGAGTGTTTGGTTATTTTTATAGCTAATTCTCTCTTTTGCACCAATGGTAATAAAGGAGAAATTACCATCACTACTATTTACCACACTCTCAAAAAGCATGGTAATATCATTTTTGAAAAGATTCTTGACCTTTCCATACATCGCGACTGGAGTTAGTTGGTCAAATAGAATCTGTTTAATCATTTAACTACTTAATTTTTGTAATATAAGCATCTGCTGCTATTTTTTTAACCTTGGTCAAATCATTTTGAGCATCTTTTTGACTATAGTATGGACCAACCAAGACTCTTGTTGCCATTCCACTTTTAGTCTGAATCTTTTTATATCTTAAATGAACAGCTTTAATCTCTTTTATTGCATTGCTTGGGTCTTTAAATGCACCGACTTTAATATAGTATCCTCTTGTTGCAGAAGCAGCTGGTCTCTTTTTTGTTGGAGTAGTATTTCTCTTTTTAGGTACATAAGCTCTTTTGGTTGTGCTACTTTTTTTACTCTCTGTACTCTTTTTAGTCTCTACTTTTTTACTGCTACCTTTTATCTCTTCGTCTCTAAGTGATGGTTTTTTTCTTGATGTTGTATTTCTCTCTGTAAGCAGAGGTTTTGACTCATCTTTTTTACTCTCATCATTTTTCAAAGCACTAGTAGCTAGAGCTGCTGTTGCACCTACTGCAGCTGCCGTGGCTACTGTTGTACCATCTATTCCTGATGATGAATCACTCTGCGTAAGCTCAGTTTTATTGCCCTCTACTCCAGAGGTCTCACTATTCTCATCATCACCTCCTAAAATAAGTTTTGTTATTACAATAGATATAACTAAAATAATAAACAGAAGTGCTAATAGCGTCAGAATATTCTTAAGCTGTGCTTTTTTAGAGTTGTCATTATCTTCAATAACAATGTCATTTAAATTTTTGCTTTCCATTTAGGTTAAGCCTCCGTTTTTTTAAAACAGAGTATAACACAAAAATAGTTATTTGATACCGTTAAATTACATTTTTTTTGAAGGAAGTGTTATTTTATTATATTTTATAGGTAAATTTTTGTTAGGAAGTATCTTACATCTTTTGGATGACTTAAGTTTTAATATTTGTTTTATTTTTTCAAACTTACTATAGAAGATTCGATTGTTGAAAGTAAGCCTATCAACAATCATCTCTCTTTAAATATAGTAAAAGTCTGGGTCAAACTCTAAATCAAATATTTTTACTTTCAAGACTAGAAGATAGCCTTTTCATAAATGACAAAGTTAGAAGCCAACGCTTTCATCTCATCTTTAATCTTTGCATGAAGCTCACTATCTTCTACATTCTCAAGAACATCAGCCATCTTGTTGGCAATAATCTCAAACTCTGCCTCTTTCATACCACGACTTGTAAGTGCGGCAGCACCAACACGGATACCTGAAGTGACAAAGGGGCTTCTTGTCTCACCTGGAACAGTATTTTTATTAACAGTCATTCCCGCGGCTCCAAGAGCAGCATCTGCATCTTTTCCAGAGTAGTCTCTATCTAAGAACGATACCAAAATCAGGTGGTTATCTGTACCATTACTAACAAGGTCAAATCCTCTTTTGATAAGAACATCAGCTAGTACTTTTGTATTGGCTTTGACCTGTTTTGCATAAGCTTTCCACTCATCACTTAGATTATATTTGAACCCTACAGCTTTCGCAGCGATGACATGAACTAGTGGTCCACCTTGAAGCCCTGGGAAGATAGCCGAATTGACCTTTTTTGCAATCGCTTCATCATTGGTCATAATCATACCACCTCTTGGACCTGCAAGAGTTTTGTGTGTAGTAGTAGTAACCACATCTGCATAAGGGAATGGGCTAGGATGCTCATCTGCACAAACCAGACCTGCGATGTGTGCTATATCAGCAAATAGGATAGCTCCTACCTCATCTGCAATCTCTTTGAATCTCTTAAAGTCTATCTCTCTCGCATAAGCAGAAGCACCACAAACGATAATCTTAGGTTGCACTATTTTTGCAATATCTAAAACTCTATCGTAGTTAATATACCCATCCATCTCCACGCCATAGGTAAAACTTTGATAGTTTTTACCTGAAAAACTTGGTTTTGAACCGTGAGTTAGGTGACCACCATGGCTCAAATCCATACCTAAAATCTTATCACCTGCTTTTAGAAGTGCTGCATATACAGCTCCATTTGCTTGACTTCCTGAGTGTGGTTGTACATTGGCATAACTACAGTTGAAAAGTTCACAAGCTCTATCAATGGCTAGTTGCTCTACTGTGTCAGCATGTTCACACCCACCATAGTATCTCTTGTATGGGTAACCCTCTGCATATTTGTTGGTAAGAACTGAACCCATCGCTTCCATTACAGCAGGTATTGTAAAATTCTCACTAGCAATCATCTCTAGGTGGTCTGTTTGTCGCTCTAACTCTTGGTTTATCGCTTCAAAAATCTCTGGGTCAAATGTCTCCATTGCATAACTCATGGATGTATCCTTTTTTTCTATTAGACTTCTTTCAAAACTCATTTGGAATCGGAGACTTCAGTCCCGAATAAAACGAGGCTAAAGCCATCGATTCCTAGTTTTGAAAGAAGTCTATTAATCTTACTCTTTAGCTTGACAAGCTGAACAGGTACCTGTAATCTTCATAATATGATTAGTCATCTTAAAGTTAAACTGTTTAGCAATATCCTCTTGTCGTTTTTCAATCACTTCATCAATAAACTCTTCTATGGCTCCACACTCCAAACAGACCAAGTGATCATGATGGTCTTTGAGTCCAAACTCATATTTTTTACCTTGAGCACCAAATGAGATAGAACTTACAATACTTGCATCTTCAAGAAGCGTTAGTGTTCTATATACGGTGGCAATCCCTAGTTTTACATCTGGATAGCTCTCTTTTATAAGATTATATATATCTTCTGGCGTAAAATGACCATTGTTATTGTAGATAATCTCTAATATCAACTCTCTCTGCTTGGTATACTTAAGAGTATTTGATTTTAGTAATTTTTTGAAGTTTATAAGTACCTCGTCATATGATACGATATTTTTTGGCATATTTCTCTCCTTTACTCTTTAGTTCGATTTGTATCATTCTGCTCCATATTAAATGACTCTAAATCTATCTCTTTAGTTGTATTTAACTCCATAGTAGCATTTGCTTCTCTACTTTTCATATTAAGAAGGTCTACTCCTATCTCATTAAGCGTTGGTATAATTTGACTATTCGCTGAGTGTTTAGCAAGTTTTTTAGCGATAAGCTCTACATTTTGTAGACTTGCAATAATCAGTGCAAATATAGCAATATAACGCACAATAGTCAAAGCATAACCAAAAATTCTACTAAAAACATCTACTCCTGTTGGCAAAGTTTTTTCAAAAATAGAAGAGATAAGATTAGCTACCATCCATATAGCAAGAAGAATTGAGATGAATCCTACAAGTTTTAGAGCAGGTTCATTCTCAACAGGAAAAATATTACTATTGATAAACTCTCCTACAGTTGCATTCATCCTTGATGCAAAATATACCCCACCAATAAGTCCGATAAAATTAAAAAGCTCTTTTAGGAATCCGTTGACAAGTCCCTTAAGACTAAGGAAAAGGATAAGCCCTACTATAATTATATCTACCATACTGAAATCTACCATGTTTTATACTCACTTTAAAAAGAGGAATTTGGTTGAGATTATATCTAAAATTTATATAGACAAAACTTTAATATATATGTTTTTTTGTTATAATACAATTAAAAAAATCGCTTTAGGAATATGTATGAAAAAACTCTTTACCATCTTCGGAAATCCAGTCTCACACTCAAAATCACCACTTATGCACAACCTATCTTTCAAAGGTCTAAACTACAATGGATGCTATACCAGATACAGACTAGAAGATGGTGCAGAGTTACGAAACAGACTCTTTGAGCTAAATATCGCAGGAGCAAATATCACCGTTCCACATAAAGAGGAGGCATTCAAAGCCTGTGATGAGCTTGATGAGTTTGCACAAAAGGTTGGTGCTGTCAATACCATAATAAACAAAAATGGCAAACTCTATGGTTACAACACTGATGCCCCTGGTTTTCTAAAAGCTATATCAGAGTTTAAAAATATAAAAGAGGTACTCTTTTTGGGTGCAGGAGGAACAGCACAATCAACATCTATTGTTTTGCGTGATGCAGGTTATAAAGTTACTCTGCTTAACAGAAGTGCTAATAGACTAGAACGATATAAAAAAGAGGGGTTTGAGACCTATACTTTTGAATCATTTGAAGATAAAAAAAAGTTTGATTTAGTTGTCAATATGACTTCAGCAGGATTAGAGGATGACTCTCTCCCATGCCCTATCGAGATACTAGAAGCCGTTATACCAAAGGCTAAGGCTTGTGTAGATGTGATTTATGGAAAAGAGACTCCATTTTTAAAGTTTGCAAAAAAACATAACAGACCTACAAAAGATGGAAGTGATATGCTACTCTATCAAGGAGTTATCGCTTTTGAATATTTTACAAATCATCAGTTCTCATTTGAGGAGATAAAAAAGTATATGCAAAAAGCATTTATACTCTAAATCTATTTCTGGGAAATTGACAAAGATAGTGAAGTAGGTTTGTACCCTCTGTTGATAAGCTGAACCATTCCACCTTTTAAATCAACAACATTATACTTCATATTTTTTCCCAAAAGATTAGAGAGCATTTTAGTTCGACTGCCTACATGACATATGATTGCAAATTTTTCACCTTTGTCAATTATATTATCAAGCTTTTTCTTAAAAACATCAATATCATAATGACCAAATCTATCAAAAAAAGTTAAAAGAAAAGCATCTTCTATAATACCATGCATAACCCACTCACTCTCTGTGCGTATGTCAATGATTTTTAGCTTTGTCTTTTTGAGAAATTTTGGTGTAGCTTCAATATGTGTTATCTCTGCAAAAAGCATTGAACTGATAAAAAGAAGTCCAAACAGTAGTTTATTCATTAAAACATCCTTATTAATTTATATTAATAT
>NZ_JAACKB010000077.1 GCF_010892395.1 Sulfurovum sp. bin170 | reverse complement strand
GGGTAGCTAAGTTTTTTAGTTGGCTGCTGCAGCTTGGGCAGCTTTTTTCTTCATTGTTCTAAGTGTAGAAGCAGCAACTTTGATTTTCTTAGTTGTACCATCTTCTAAAGTAATCTTTACAGATCTTAAGTTTGGTAGCTGTCTTCTTTTAGTTTTGTTGTTTGCGTGAGATACATTGTTTCCAACCAATGGACCTTTTCCTGTTACTTGACATCTTCTTGCCATATCATACCCTTTGTATAAAATAAGTGTTGTTGAGGCTATTCAATATAGCTCCCAAAAAAGTTGTGCGATTATAGTAGAAAATTACTTAAAAGGAATTGTTTATAGTTTTAAAAAGCCAAAGCTTTACTCTTTTAGTTATAATAGCAATCAAAAATTTTATTTAGGACTTTAGATGTTGGTAGCTCCGAGTATACTCTCAGCTGATTTTGGTAGATTGGCAGAAGATGTAAAAGCGATTTGTGATGGTGGGTGTGATTTGGTTCATGTAGATGTTATGGATGGTCATTTTGTACCAAACCTAACAATTGGTCCTGTTGTGGTCTCCTCTGTGGCAAAAACAGCAACAAAACCACTCGATATACATCTAATGGTTGAGAATAATAGCTTTTTTGTTGACCTCTTTGCACCTCTAAAACCTAAATATATCTCTTTTCATATAGAAGAGGAGAAACATCCTCATAGATTGATACAGAAGATTCGCTCTCGTGGTATCAGACCAGCAATAGTTCTCAATCCACATACTCCACCTGAATCTATAGAGTTTTTATTAGCAGATGTAGATATGGTACTGCTTATGAGTGTCAATCCGGGTTTTGGTGGGCAGAAGTTTATCCCATCAGTGATAGAGAAGGCAAAACGCCTAAAAGCTTTAATAGAGCAACACAACCCAGCCTGTCTCATCCAAGTTGATGGTGGAGTCAATGATAAAAATATAGACCAGTTAAAAGAGGCAGGAGTTGATATTGTCGTGGCAGGTTCTTATGTTTTTGGACACATTGATGGATATAAAAAAGCAATAAAATTGTTATCGTAGGGGTAGACCGATGTGTCTGCCCATAAAAAAGGAAAATCCATGAGAGTTAAAATATGTGGGATAACGAACCTAAACGATGCACTACAGGCTGTAAAAGCAGGTGCTGATGCTTTAGGGTTTGTATTTTATAGAGAGTCACCAAGATATATCACACCTACAGATGCCAAAAAAATTATAGACAAACTGCCACCCTTTGTTGGAGTAGTAGGGCTTTTTGTCAATGAGGGTATAGATACTATAGATACAATTAGCAAATATTGTAATCTAACTGTAAGTCAGATTCACTTTGATGTGGATGAGGAGGCATTAGATATGATAGGGTCAAAGGCTCTCCCTGTTATTCGTGCCAAAGAACCAAAAGATATACTTCAGTATGCAGATAGATATAGACTAGTTGATGTCTATTGCGAAGGGTATGGAGGTTCTGGAAAAAGATTGAACCTGGAGTGGTTTGAGGGTCTTGATTGCTCCAAGATTATCCTAGCAGGTGGATTGACACCTGCCAATCTACATGAGCTTAAAAAGTATAACTTTTATGGAGTAGATGTGAGTTCAGGTGTTGAGCGAATCAAAGGTAGAAAAGATTATAAAAAGGTAACTGAATTTATAGAAAATGCAAAGCGTTTATAGAGAATTAACTTCTGCCTTTAGACGAAATGAGGGGAGATTATCATCAGCATCATATGATAGGATTGTATCCAAACATACAACTCTTTTTGAAGATAGTGATACACTTTTTTTATTACTTCAAGCGTCTGGTTATCCTATTGAAGAGAATGAGCATGGATATTTTTTACAAACCTATATTACCCCTTATAGTGAGCAGAAGTTTTGTGTTATTGATATTGAGACAAACGGAAGTAAACCAGAAAAATCACAGGTTATAGAGGTTGGTGCAGTGATGCTTCAAAATGGTGAAGCGATTGACCGTTTTGAGAGTTTTGTAGAGTGTACTTTTTTGCCAAAGTATATTAGCAAAATTACTGGCATTGAACACACAGACCTTGTTGACGCTCCTAGTAGATTAGAAGTTCTGACAAAACTTAGAGAGTTTATAGGGGACTCTATATTTGTAGCTCACAATGCAAACTTTGATTATGGATTTCTAAATTACTCTTTTGACCATTTTGGTCTGGGTACAATAGGCAATCAAGTTTTATGTTCTATCGACTTAGCTAAAAGAACAATAGAGAGTGAGAGGTATGGTTTAGCATATCTAAATGAGTCTCTTGAGTTGGGTGTAGAAGTACACCATAGAGCCTATAGTGATGCTCTAACAACTGCAAAGTTGCTGAATATCACATTTGATAATATTCCAGAGTATGTCAATAGTGCAGATGAGTTACTTCGTTTTTCAATCTCTAGTAGAAAAGAGAGAACTCTACAATTAAAAAATATAAAAAAATAAGAGTTAATAAAAATATCGCTATAATATAAAGAAGTTACTAAAGGGAAGAAAGATGAGATATAATAAAGTGGTTATTTCAACAGTTATGTTATCACTATTGGCTACAGGATGTGTTAAGCCAACAGATGCACCAAACCAGTCAGATACTACAGTATATAATGAACAACCAGCAACAGAAGTTGTCTATGAAGATGGTACACCAATAGTATATGCTGATCCAAATGTAGTTGATAGTGGTGTCGGATATGGGACAGTTGTTGAGGAGACAGTTGTATCTACTGGTGGTTATGAACAGCCAACAGGTAGTGTTGCCTCATCAGGACCTTTTGATGATCCATATGGAGGAGGTGTCTCTAGCAATGCTGGTTCTGAGGTATATGTTGACCCATACTCAACAGGTGGTGGAGTTGCTCCAAGTGCGACAACAGGTACATATACTGAGAATATCCCGTATAATAGTAGCCCTGCTACTACAAGTGGAGGTATCCATCTTCAAATTGCTGCACTAAAAGACTACTATTCGGCAGAAGAGTTCAAAAATGGTTTAAGTTTAGACCCAAGATACTCTGCTTATGTAAAAAAAGGTGCTATGAGCAAGGTTATAGTAACAGGTTTTTCGAATAGGTCAGAGGCTCTAACTTTGAGGGATAGACAGTTCCCTGGGGCGTTTATTGTTGCAGGTTCATCCTCTTATAGTGGTGGCTCTTCATATACACCACCCTCTTCTACATATACTCCACCTCCTGCATATAACTCCCCACCTGCAGGTAGTTCAAACAGTGGAATAGGTGTTCAGATTGGAGCATTCTCTTCTCAATCAGCAGCACGAAATGCAGCAGAGAGTGCTGCGGCGGGTAGGTATACAGCTATTGTAAAAACCGTTACGGTGAGAGGTAAAACTTTGTATAAAGCTATTCTACTTGGATTTAACAGTAGAGCTGAGGCAAAATCAGCTATAGCTTCTGGACAGATTGGTAATGGATTTGTAGTTAGTAATATTTATCCATAATTTTTGAAAACAAGGGATTAAAATCCCTATGTGAGATGGACTTTCTTAATAGTCTAAGAGCCAACTACTCTGAGGAGTTACGAAAGCTAGGGCTTTGTTCTCCAAGAATAATTATAATACCTTTCTTTTCATCTGAAAAAGGTTTAGACTCTTTTCCAACAGTACCATATGTTTTAGCCATTGGTATGTTATCAGTCAACTCTCCTCTTACACAACGAACTTTAAGACCATAATGTTTAGTATATCGACCTGTCCAACCACGATTAAAGTTGACTCCCCACCGAAGGTTAGGTTCATCTTTATCAACAGTAGATGTCCAGTAATCAAATCTTGTAGGCTTTTTATTTAAAAAGAGTTTGTCTAAAGCAGGTCTACTATCTTTAGTACTAATAATAGAGACTAAATCACTTTTGCTTGGAAGTCTCCACCCTCCTCCATCAAGTTCAAGATTTTCACAATAAGATACAGCATTTTCCCAATCTAACTCTGTAATCTCTCCTCTATAGCTATTTTGCCACTCTAGTTTAGTCTCACTATCTTTAACGATACCATTGTGTGAACTAAGCTCTGCCCATGTTAGGCTACTAAGTCCTATTAATATTAAAGCAATCTGTTTCATCTATTTTCCCTTTTTATTTAGTGGGTTATATTATATAATAGAATATTCAAAAATGCTCAAAAATAGTATTAATTTTTAGAAAAAATAGAAAGATATATTACTAATTGTATCTAAAATAAATTTTAATATGTTTTTATTTATTATATATAGCT
>NZ_JAACKB010000076.1 GCF_010892395.1 Sulfurovum sp. bin170 | reverse complement strand
CGTTGTAGAAGAACCTGTTGTCAACACTCTTGCTTCTAAATCTCTTAAATTCGCAGAGATAAGCTGTTTTTGCCGTAACGCAATACTTTTACGATAGAGCTGTACTGCACTGGCATCAGATATAGGAGTCATAATAATATTTGAAAGTAGACTCTTTAGCGTTGTACCTTTTTGCAGGGTCATGGTATGCAAATTACCATGCTCTCCATCTATTTCTATACTTAAATTATCTTTTAAATAGTCCGATATAAAGTGAATTTTTTCACCATTTTTCATAAATACTCTATACTTATCACCTATCGGATATTTATCAACCTTTTCCAACCCATTACTCCAATGAGTAATCATGAAATGTGTAACATTAGCTTTGGGTAGAACAAACTGCATAAGCTCACCAACTGTAACACTCTCTGCATTCAACTCAAATATATATGGTCGTCTAACCTCTCCTGTCACCTCTATTCTATTTTGTAGACTATCTACTTTAACTACATCACCACTCCTGAACTGAAATAGTCCTAATTTACCATCTAACAAAAATTTATATAGATCAAACCTTTTAACTAATACATCAGCTCTAAGAACAGTAACAGCCCTATAACTCCCCTCTCCATCGATAATACCACCTGCTTTGTCAATAAGTTGCAGAACCGAATCTGAGGAGAAGCCCTCATATAGTCCAGGCTTTTTAACTCCACCTGTTACAAATATAGATATTGGTTGATATGAGTTCAGGTTTGCATATACTGAAACACTCTTGTTAAAAACACTCCTTACTCTTTTTGATACTACATCTTTTAACTCTTGGCTATTTACCCCCAATAGATGAACTGTTCCAACCTTAGGGATAAATACATTTCCCCTAGAATCAACCTTTAGCTCTGCTCCATACTCATAAGCACCCCAAAGTTTGATAGATACAGTATCATCAATATTAATAAGATAGTTAGGACTATATTTAAGCTGTCTATTATCCTTAAATGCACCTTGAAACAGTCTCTTTCCAAAGTATATCTTCTCATTTTGTAGCTCTTTTTTAGTAAAATCACCATTAGAGTTATCATCAAGTACCAAATCAACTCCCATAAGAACTTCTATCAAAAATAGAAAAATCAGTATCCTTTTCATCTCTCTCCTTCTAATCTCTATGGTCTTTAACGATAGAGTATATCATGGATATAATACCATAAATCATGAATAGAACCATAAATAGTGTAACAATATTTTTAACCTTATCAGGAGAGCTATAATCTTCTGCTAGTGTCGGTTTGGTAATGACAATAAAATTCTTCGCATTTTGGGTAGCTTGTATCATCGCCATATCCAGCTGAATCAAGGTCTGCTTGTATCGTTCCTTGTTAAACTCCACATCACTTTTGAGCGTTTCAAACTCAAAAAGGTCTTCATTCAGTTCATTTTTACTCACACCTGATAACTCATTTCGTATCTCATCTAGCTTTTTTTTGAGACTTCCAATCTCAGCTCTTAGTGTCTTTAACTCTATGCTATTGGTGTGCATATACTGCTTTAGGTTAGCATACTCTATATCTTTTTGTACGACCTTTCTCTCTATCTCTGCAAGAATTGTACTTTTTGCTCGTATATCAATAGAGGGATCAATAGTTTTATGATCATTTTGATATGTCAAAAGAGTCTCTATCGAACGCAAAAGTATCTTTTTATTCTGCACCTCTTGATTTTTAATAAAATCCAATAACTCATTTCCATTCTCTTTATCATACATATTAAGTTTCTTCTCAGCCTCAATAACAATATATTGTAGCATATCTTTGGCACTCTTTGGGTCTGTATGGAGACAGGCAATATCAAGCGTATTAGAGAGTTCATCATAAGATATAACCAATCTCTTTTTATATAATTTTAGAAAGTCTTCAGAGGATGAGAAGCTGTACATTCTCTGTAAAAAATCAATTTTATAACTCATGTAGTGTGCTTTTAAAAAGAACTTCTTATCCACTTTTTTAAACATCTCTGTTGAATAGATAAACTTCTCTATCAGTTTAGAGTCTTGAATATTGGATGAACTAGTTGGCATCAGTGCCGTTAACATATCAGTTGGGGTTGAACTCTGTTTCAAATCTTTAATAAGAACGGTGGATGCTGATTTATATAACTCTGTCTGTATAAATAAAATATAAGAAGATAATACAAAAAAAGGCAACAGAAAAAAGAGAATAAATCTTGTTTTTTTTAAAATTTTCACACTCTATCCCTACTTATTAATATTATTATACATCTCGATTGCTTTATTAACATTATCAAAATAGTATAACTTAGCCTCATGCGAAACAATCCCCACATCACAAATATCACGAAGTGTTCCCATATCATGACTCACCAATAGCACATTACATGTCTCAATTTTCTTCATCAACGCCTCTTTAGATTTTTTACGAAACCTCGCATCACCCACAGATAGCGTCTCATCTATCAGCAGATAATCAAAGTCAAATGCCAAGCTCAAACCAAAAGTAAGCCTCGACCTCATCCCAGATGAGTAGGTTTTTATGGGCATATCAAAATAGTCACCCAATTCAGAAAACTCCTTAACAAAAGATATCGAGTCATCAATCTCTTTTTTACTTTTGCCATAAATACGACAGACAAATTTGACATTTGCTCGTCCTGTCATATTGTTCTCAAATCCTCCACCAACACCCATAACCCAAGAGAAGTTCTTATCTGTCACTATTTTCCCCTTATTGGGAAAATCTATCTGTCCTAACATTTTCATAAGTGTAGATTTACCTGCTCCAT
The DNA here is from genome assembly GCF_010892395.1 of Sulfurovum sp. bin170. Classification (GTDB taxonomy): domain Bacteria; phylum Campylobacterota; class Campylobacteria; order Campylobacterales; family Sulfurovaceae; genus UBA1140. Next base: position 135 of record NZ_JAACKB010000076.1, on the reverse strand, counting down.
TTCTTCCCAATATCGCCACATTCTTACCCTCTGGAATCGTAAATGAACTATCTTTTAGTATATATTTTTTACCAAGTGGCGTTCTAAAATATTTAGTTACATTTCTAAGTTCAATCATTTGGAGATAATACCCTT
>NZ_JAACKB010000075.1 GCF_010892395.1 Sulfurovum sp. bin170 | reverse complement strand
ATTGAAGACTTTGTTTTTCTGTAAACCTAATTAACGCATCCATCTTCTTCCTTTCTAACTGTCTAATAATACCACTTTAATATCAGAATGAGCAATATAAACAATCGTCTTTCCACTCTTAGAATTAATCAGTATCTTATACTTCGCCAACTCATTCAAATACTTCCGAGCCGAATTAGCCGAAACATCATAATCCACAGAAATCTCCTTTGCCGTAAAAATTCGCCCTGGGGTTTTGAGAGCCTTTTTCACAATATCTTTCTGCACAAAATTAAGCTTTTCACCTATTTTTGAGCCTGAAAGTAGCATAGCAATCTCCTCAAACTCACGGCTCTTGGCTTGTAGATAACTAAGTAGCTCATTCACAGCCCTTAAAATCACCTCAACCTGATAATAGATAAAATAGGTCAAATCATTATCATCTATCTCACTATATAGATAACTCATTCCGTACTTTTTTGGAGCCTCTTTAAGAAACTTAGAGATAGAGATATACTCAAAATAGTCAAATCCATTTTTGAGCATATACCAATAGAAAATCGCTCTAGCAGTCCGTCCATTACCATCAGAGAAAGGGTGTTCATAACCTATCATAAAATGCAAGATAATTGCTTTGACCACAGGGTCGATAAAAACAGACCCATGCTCTCCATCATGTTGCTCATTGGCAAAGATACAGATTTTGGCTAGTCGCTCTGGGATTTGCGTGTAGCATGGTGGTTGATGAACTACCTCCCCATCTCGCCCACTACTAATAAATATATCATTATCCTCACGAAATTGCCCAGGGATTACACCATTCTCACTGCTATTTAGAGTAGCTATCTTGTGAAAAGAGAGAATCATATCAATGGTCAACTCCTCATTTTTGACTATCTTTAGCTCTTTCATCAAAAGATAGTTGTTGAGTATCATCTGCTCATCCTCACTGCGAGGTTTTCGCTCACGAGAGAGCATGTCCTTTGCTATTCTTCTCGTAACCGAAGCCCCCTCTAGTTGTGAACTGCTAATCGCCTCTTCCATTATAAGCGAAGAGATGAGAAAATTTTGTTTTAGTGAGTTGGTGGGGACAATCCCTTGACGAGAGAAGTTATATATCTTATATAGTTTGGCTTGAAGTGAATCAGGGATACAGAAATTAAAGTGATGCTCCTCTTTGTCATATATCTCAATCTGTTTGAGTTTAAAGAGACGCATCATCTTTGTCGCCCACCAAGCCATCTGTGGATTATCATCTTTCTCAACACGCCAACGGAACTCATCCCAATAGAGATAACGACCTTTTTTGTCCACATCTTGGTATTTAGTGAAATATCTCATTAGCTCATTGTATTGGCTATTCTCTTCGAGGAAGTTGTGTATCTTGTTTATGTTTTTTGTTGAGAAGTTGAACTCTGTTGGTGCTTTTTCTATAATTTGTTTTGCCATAAGGACTCTTTTAACGCAAAATTTTATTTTTGCGTTATTATAGCTGAAAACTACTTTAAATGATACTAGTCAGAAATACACTTCTTGATTCCAAGTCCACTAACAACCATCTCAATAAAATCTCCACAACTGCGACTACAGATATAATCATCACCTGAAAACTCTATACTTGTAAACCACTTTTTTGGATTATCTCGTCTATGTAAAACCTCTGGATAAATCTCCAAATCTTTCTCTGCTTCACCTACATATTTACAAATATCCGTCTTGAAAGTTGGGTCATCATATTCCAAAGTCAGTCTCATGTAACCCTCTTCCATTCTTACTACCGCTGTTGCATTCTCTGCCATCATTACTTCCTTTTATAGTGTATATAACTATAGCAGAACTTATATGAATTAGCAATATAAGCTTAAAAAAAGGCATATGTTACTTTTCTTCACGCCTAAAACAACACATTTTATCTTTTAGAGAATATTAAAAATATCTAATTTTTTTTGTGTGTAGATATTTAACAATTCATGATTTTCATATCGGATAAATTAAGTATTAATTAAAGTTTACCTCACATCTGCGTATAATTGTTTCAACTTTAAATATAGGAGTCCACATTGAATATTCATGAATATCAGGCGAAACAGGTGTTCGCTAAGTATGGTGTACCAACACCAAGAGGTATTATCGCTGAAACTGTCGACCAAGCAGTAGCAAATGCAGAAGAGCTAGGTGGTAGCATCTGGGTTGTAAAAGCACAAATCCACGCAGGTGGTAGAGGACTTGGTGGTGGTGTTAAACTAGCTAAGTCGATTGATGAGGTTAGAGAACTAGCTGATGAGATTTTGGGAATGACTTTGGTAACTCACCAGACAGGTCCAGAGGGTAAATTAGTAAACAAAGTATATATCGAAGAGGGTGCAGACATCCAAGATGAGCTTTACTTTTCTGTTGTACTTGACCGTGCTGCTGAGATGCCAATTATCATGGCTTCAACAGAGGGTGGTATGGACATCGAGACTGTGGCAGAGAATACTCCAGAGAAAATCATCAAAATAGAGATTGACCCAGCTATTGGATTCCAAGGTTTCCACGCTAGAGAGCTTATTTTTGGTCTTGGAATCACAGATAAAGCAGAGCAGAAAAAATTGATGAAATTTGCAGCATCAATCTATAAAGTCTATATGGATACTGATGCAGAGATGATTGAGATTAACCCACTTGTAAAAACTGGTGCGGGTGACTTTATCGCGCTTGATGGAAAAATGGGCTTTGATAACTCTGCTCTTGGAAGACAGAAATTCATTGCAGACATGAGAGACATCACCGAAGAGGATGCAGATGAGATGGAAGCGGCTAAATATGGTCTTAGCTATGTTGCTCTTGATGGCGAAATCGGTTGTATGGTAAACGGTGCTGGTCTTGCGATGGGTACAATGGATACAATCAACTATATGGGTGGAACACCTGCAAACTTCCTTGATGTTGGTGGTTCGGCAAATGCTGAAACTGTTGCAAAAGGTTTCGAGATTATCCTACAAAATCCAAATGTAAAAGCAATTTTTGTTAATATTTTTGGTGGAATCGTAAGATGTGACAGACTCGCAAATGGAATTATCGAAGCGACTAAGATTACAGATGTAAATGTTCCTGTAATCGTTAGACTTGATGGTACAAATGCACCAGAAGCAGCTGAAATCTTGAAAAATGCAAATATCGCTAACCTTATTGTTGGTGATGATTTGGGTGACGGTGCAGCCAAAGCAGTTGCAGCAGCTAAAGGAGAGAAGTAATGAGTATTCTAGTAAACAAAGATACAAAAGTAATCGTACAAGGGTTCACAGGTAAAGAGGGAACATTCCACGCAGAGCAGTGTATCGCTTATGGAACACAAATCGTAGGTGGTGTAACTCCAGGTAAAGGTGGTCAAACTCATCTTGGTCAACCAGTTTTCAACACAGTAAAAGATGCTGTAAATGCAACAGGGGCAACTGTATCTATGGTATTTGTTCCACCTGCATTTGTGGGTGACGCGGTAATGGAAGCAGCAGAGGCTGGAATCGAACTTGCTGTAATCATCACAGAAGGTGCACCTGTAAGAGATATGCAGATGGCAAAATCTCACGCTACAAAACACGGAATGATGACAATCGGACCAAACTGCCCAGGTGTAATCACAGCTGAAGAGTGTAAGATAGGTATCATGCCAGGTAATATCTTCAAAAAAGGTAATGTTGGTCTTATTTCAAAATCAGGTACATTAACTTACGAAGGTGCAAACCAAGTATGTAACGAAGGTTTCGGAATCACAACGGCAGTTGGTATCGGTGGAGACCCAATTATCGGGCTTAGCTACATTCAACTTCTACAGATGTTCCAAGATGACCCAGAGACAGAAGCAATCGTAATGATTGGTGAAATCGGTGGAGACCTTGAAATCCAAGCAGCAGCATTTATCAAAGAGAATGTAACCAAACCAGTAGTAGCATTTATCGCTGGTCAAACTGCACCTCCAGGTAAAACAATGGGTCACGCTGGAGCTATTATCTCTGGTAGTTCAGGAACTGCACAAGAGAAGATGGAAGCGTTAGAGGCTGTTGGTGTTAAAGTTGTTGTCTCTCCTGCTGAGATTGGGAAGGCTATTAAAGAGGTTCTTTCTTAATTTTTTTGATTGTTGGTCGATGAAATCTACCCTACAGATATTTAAATATTCTGTAGGGTTAGTTTACCGACCATCTTTGATTTAGACTTAATGAATTCAGTTATAATATGTGTTATAATGTTTTTAGTTTAATAAATGAAAGCGTAACAACTCCATGTTCTACACCAAAAATATCCAATCTACTTTAACAGACCTAGAATGCACCTTAGATGGACTAAGCACCCATGAGGCAACCCAGAGAAATAAACACTATGGACAAAACTCTCTACCAGATGCCAAAAAACATACCATTTTAGATATTTTCATTGAACAGTTCAAAAGCCCCATTATTTATGTTTTATTGATTGCTACGATTATCTCTTTTGCGATTAAAGAGTTTACGGATGGTGGATTTATACTGGCTGTTCTGTTTATCAATGCATTGATTGGAACATTTCAAGAGTATACAGCAGGGCAGAAGGCTGATGCTCTTAAAAAAGTGATTAAGACCTATGTGACTGTTTTGAGAGATGGTGAAAAAGTGGAACTAATTAGTCAAGATATTACCGTGGGGGATATACTGTTTTTTGAATCAGGGGTGAAAGTACCTGCTGATATACGAATCATTGAGACCAATGATTTGTCGGTCAATGAGTCACTGCTGACAGGGGAATCCATTGATGTGACCAAAGATGCCAATACTGTTTATGATGATATAGATACGCCCATTGGTGATAGAAAAAATATGCTCTATGCAGGTTCCATGATTACCAAAGGTCGTGCTGTAGGTGTGGTGACTGCCATAGGTGAACAGACGGAAGTGGGGAAGATTGCTTCGCTCCTTGCCTCATCTCATGTCTCTAAACCACCTCTGCTGTTACGCATGGAGAAGTTTTCAATCAATATCGCAAAGATTATTGGCGTTATTGTGGTGCTTATTGTTATGGTGGGTATCTATCAAGAGAGTGAGTTGAAAGATATATTTTTCCTCACCGTTGCGATTGCCGTATCTACCATTCCAGAGGGTCTTCCTGTTGCGATAACGGTAGCATTGAGTATGGCAAGTTCGGTTATGAGCAGACGAAATGTTATCGTTCGTAAACTTTCAGCCATTGAGGGGTTGGGGTCTTGTACGCTGATTGCCAGTGACAAGACAGGTACGATGACGCAAAACCGACTAAGCGTTGAGCAGTTTATCACCCCTACCAAAATCTATAAAGCGACCGAAGCTACGGATGAGTATATACTCAAATGTGCCATACTATGTAATGAATCGACTTGCACGGTTGAGGAGTCGAAGTACCATTTTTTAGGCGACCAAGTCGATGTCGCCTTAGCCAGATATGCACTTGATATAGATGATTCACTTTTTCAACTGCAAAAAGAGATTACACCTATAGAGGTGATGCCCTATGAACCTGAAAATCAATTCTCTGCAATGAGTTATAGACTGGGTGGTAAAAAGATACACTTTATAAAAGGCTCACCTGAAATGATTCTAAGTAAATGTACTTTTCAAGACAATAGTTCAGACACGGTTTTGGAACAAGTCAATCTGTGGGCAGGGAGAGGGTTTAGAAATATCGCTTTGGGATATAAGATAAGTGAAGAGGATGAACTGGCAAAAGATGGCTATAGTTACCTTGGTTTTGCTACCATTATTGACCCACTAAGAGAGGGTGTCAAAGATGCTATCCAAACAGCTTCAGAGGCGGGTGTCGAAGTGGTTATGATTACAGGTGACCATCCCAATACGGCTTTTTTTATTGCCAAAGAGCTTGGTATTGCTATCAGTAAAGATGAGGTGATTGATGGTCAAGCGATTGCTCACTGGATAGAAAATGGTGCACCCAAAGAGGAACTCGCACACAAAAGAGTATTTGCCAGAGTCTCCCCTGAACAGAAACAGCTCATCGTTAAAACTTTTCAAGATTTAGGTCATTTTGTAGCCGTCACGGGAGATGGTGTCAATGATGCCCCAGCACTTAAACGAGCCAATATCGGTATATCTATGGGAAAAAGTGGAACGGATGTTGCCAGAGAGTCGAGTGATTTGATTTTGACGGATGACTCATTTGGTTCTATCGTTAATGGGATTGAAGAGGGACGAGTCGCTTATGACAATATACGAAAAGTTATCCATCTCCTTATCTCTACAGGTTTTGCTGAGATTGTGCTTATCCTGCTATCTATGCTATTTTTTGTCCCTATACCACTCTTGCCTGTGCAACTGTTGTGGCTCAATTTGGTGACCAATGGGATTCAAGATGTGGCACTGGGACTTGAAAAAGCTGAACCAAGTGTCCTGAAAAGGGAGGCACGAGACCCCAAAGAGCCTATATTTAACACCATTATGATTAGTAGAGTGATTGTGGGTGGTCTATATATGGGAATATCGGCATTTGTACTCTTCTATACGCTACTCCAATATGGATACAGTGAAGAGATGGCACGAAATATGACCCTGCTGTTGATGGTTCTATTTGAAAATGTACATGTCTTTAACTCCAGAGCAGAAAACAACTCCATCTTTAAAATTGACCATAGCAAAAACAGGTTTTTATGGCTCTCCGTTATCATCGCTCAAGGAGTTCATATCTTCTCTATGTACAATCCTTTTATGCAGTCTCTATTGGATGTTCAGCCAGTCGATTTAAAAAAATGGGGAGTACTGTTGGGTATCGCGTTGATACTTATGGTGGTCATGGAGATAGAAAAAATGGTTAGAAGGAGACTCCAATAATGTGTCTGTCAATACCGAGTCGTGTAACAAAAATAGATAAAATCAGCAATATGGCTACCATTGATACGATGGGTGTCAGTAGAGAGGCAAGTTTGGATTTGATAGAAGAGGAGCATATTCAGATAGGAGATTATGTTTTAATTCATATTGGATTTATTATGAATAAGATAGATGAAAAAGATGCTCTGTTGTCTCTTGAAACCTACAGAGAGATACTGGTTATTTTAGAGGCAGAGGATGAAAGATAGACTAGAGTTAAAAGATTTTTATAGTGGATTTCGACAAGCAGAGGTGATAAAATCTTATGCAAAATTAATCGCAAAAGAGGCAGAAAAACTAAACAGCCAACTCAATATCATGGAGGTGTGTGGTGGTCATACCCATACCATTATGCGATATGGACTAAAACAACTACTCCCCCCAAATATAAGCTTTATACATGGCCCAGGATGTCCTGTCTGTGTAATGCCAAAAGAGCGAATAGACCACGCCATCGCTTTGGCACAACTCTCCAATATCATACTGGTGACTCTAGGAGACATGATAAAAGTTCCAGGTAGCCAATCAAGCCTACAAGATGTAAGAGCCAATGGTGCTGATGTGAGGTTTGTCTACTCTCCACTGGACTCTATCAAAATAGCCAAAGAGAACAGCGATAAAACCATTATATTTTTTGCAATCGGATTTGAAACCACCACCCCCATGACCTCTGCACTCATCAACCAAGTCATTATTCAAGATATAAAAAACATGCTGTTTCATATCAATCATGTGACCGTACCTGAGCCGATGAAAGTTCTACTGGATGATAAAGAGAACAAAATAGATGCTTTCATAGCACCAGCCCATGTGAGTGTCATAACAGGAAGTAAGATTTACGATGAGTTCCCAAGAGATTACCAAAAACCCGTCGTGGTGAGTGGTTTTGAACCTGTGGATATGATGGAATCCCTCTTTATGATACTCAAACAGATAAATGAGAAGCGATGTGAAGTTGAAGTGCAATACTCAAGAAGCGTTACCAAAGATGGAAACCGTAGAGCTCAAAGATTGAATGATAAGTTTTTTGAAAAGAGTGACTCTTTTAGATGGAGGGGGATAGGTGATATTGCTCAAAGCTCTTTCAGATTAAAAGATGCGTTCAGACATCTTGATGCCGAGGTGAGATACAGAGATAAATTGTCAACTGCTAAGATTGATGACCATAAGCTCTGTATCTGTGGAGATATTCTGAAAGGGAAAGCCAATCCGAAAGATTGTAGAGTTTTTGGCACGGTTTGTAAGCCGTCTCGACCTTTGGGGAGTTGTATGGTTAGTAGTGAGGGGGCTTGTTCGGCTTATTATCGGTATGGGGATTCGCCTTAACTCTAAATGGTGCGATGGCAATCGCACCCTACTTACTCAACCTCACCACCAAATCCAAAAGCTTATCATTAATCCTATGTCTATCTTTGACAACTTCATTAACTTCTAAAAATTCAAACTTAGCATCCCTATAAACAATTATCTCATTAACACTATCTTGCATCAATCTATCTATAGCATAGGATATAAATTCAAATGCCATTAGTCTATCATATACGCTAGGGCTTCCTCCTCTTTGTATGTGACCTAGTATCAGCTCTCGTACTTCTAGTTTTAAATCTCTCTCTATCCACTCTTTTATCTTATCAGTATCGTTTGTACCCTCAGCAACTACGGCTAAAATATTTGTTCTACCCTCTTTCATCTCTTCGCTTATCTTTTTTTGCAATGCCTCTAAATCATATCTTATCTCAGGAATGATACAAATTTCTGCACCACTGGTTAGGGCTGATATGAGTGCTAAGTATCCACAATCTGCTCCCATGGTCTCAACCACAAATGCTCTTTTGAAAGACAAAGCGGTGTCTCGAATCTCATCTAAGGCAGTTCTAATGACATTGAGTGCCGTATCAACACCAAGGCAGTAGTCCGTTCCATTGATGTTGTTGTCGATGGTTGAGGGGATTCCGATAAAAGAGATGTTGAACTCTTTAGAGAAAATATCCATCGCTTTGAAACTTCCATCACCACCCAAGACGATAAGTTTATCAATACTATTTTTTTGTAAATTACGATAGGCTATCTCTCTATTGGAAAACTCATAAAATCTTTTTGACCTTGATGTGCGAATCATCGTTCCACCTAGATGGATGATTCCAGTCACATCTTTATAATCTGCTTTTCTAATATCTCCATCAATTAAACCTTCAAGTCCATCAAAAATAAAATAGGGTGTCAAGTTTTTATCAAGGGCGTACTCAACAAACTTTTTAATGGCAGGATTCATTCCAGAGCTGTCTCCACCTGAACACATTATTGCGATTGAACCCATATTGAACTCCTATTTTTAATTGTTAAATTATACTAAACAGTAAGATAGAAATCACTTAAATTCAAGTTTTGTTGATGTATACTATTTAGCTTTTAAAATGGATTGATATACAAGGAAGAGAGTGATGAAAGACCTAGAGAAAGAATTTTTAGACAATAAAAACAAAGATAAAGATGTCTGGCGACTGTTTAAAATTATTGGAGATTTTACAGATGCGTATGATGAACTAAGTACACTTCCTCCTGCTGTATCTATTTTTGGAAGTGCGAGAACACCCACGGATGATAAATATTATAAGATAGCTTGTGAGCTATCGACCACGCTCTCCAAAGAGGGGTATGCCATTATGACGGGTGGTGGAGGTGGTATTATGGAGGCTGGTAATAAGGGTGCTGACATCTCTGTTGGATTGCATATCAGACTTCCAATGGAACAGAAAATTAATCCTTTTGTCAAACTTTCACTAGAATTTAGATATTTTTTTGCACGAAAAGTTACTTTTCTGAAATATTCAGTTGCTTTTGTTGTAATGCCTGGGGGGTTTGGAACACTGGATGAACTCTCTGAAGCTTTATGTTTGGTTCAGACCAAGAGGATGGGGAATTTTCCGATTATACTTTTTGGAAAATCTTTTTTTGAACCTTTGGAGGATTTTTTTAGAATGATGCTCAAACATCAATATATAGATAAGCAAGATATGTTATCTTATCTGATTACTGATAGTATTGATGAAGCGATTGAGTATATTAAAAAGAGCAGATGATGAAAAAAACCGATAAAATAAAACTAGCCCACGGAAATGGTGGAGAAGAGAACAGTGAACTGATAAGAGAAATTTTTTACAAAGCATTTGATAATGAGATACTCAACAAGAGTGAAGATTCAGCCATTATAGAAGAGGGGAAGTTGGCATTCTCCACCGATAGTTTTACCGTGACTCCTCTCTTTTTTGCTGGGGGTGATATAGGTAAACTTAGTATTTGTGGGACTTGTAATGACTTAGCCATGATGGGGGCAAAACCTAAGTATTTGACCTGTAGTGTTATACTTGAAGAGGGTTTTAGTATAGAGGAGCTTGAAGTTATCGTCGAATCAATGCGAAAAGAGTTGCTGGTAAACGGTGCTATTATCGTCAGTGGGGATACCAAAGTAGTGCCAAAAGGGAGTGTGGACAGGATATTTATCAATACCACGGGCATTGGAGAAGTGGTTAAAAAGGGTATCAGTTCAAATAAAATCAGAACCAATGACATTATAATAGTAAGTCGAGATATTGGGTCTCATGGAGCGACCATATTTGCCTCTCGTGAGGGGATTGACCTTGGTGGTGATTTAGAAAGTGATTGTGCTTCACTCTACCCTATTGTCAAAAAACTGCTTGATGAAAATATAGCCATTACGGCATTAAGAGATGCAACCAGAGGAGGGCTTAGTGCCGTACTCAATGAGTGGGCAAAACAGTCCAATATCTGTATAGAGGTAGAGGAGAAGACCATTCCTGTCAGCGATGTGGTGATGGGATTTTGTGAGATACTTGGGTTTGACGCAACCAGTTTAGCCAATGAGGGAACTTTTGTTTTGGCTCTTAAAAAAGAGGAGGAAGCAAGAGCGTTAGAGATATTAAAAGCATTTAATAACAGTGCAACGACCATTGGTAGAGTAACCAATCGACATCCTAAAAAAGTTATTTTACATTCAGCATGGGGTACGCAACGATTTCTCGATATGCCCAGTGGTGAACTCTTGCCACGGATTTGCTGATGCATGAGTACTCCATCGTCCAATCATTAATAGAGAGTTGTGAAGAGCATGTCAAAACAAATAGTGCAACACGCGTCACCAAAGTCGTGATAAAAATTGGGGTTGTGAGTGGTGTTGAACCTTATCTGCTAGAGAGTGCATTTGAACTCTTCAAAGAGGAGACCGTTTGTGATGGATGTGCGTTTGTTATGAATATACAAAAAGTAAAGATAGAGTGCAACAGCTGTAACAGTCAAAGCGAACTAGAGAAAAATGAGTACTGCTGTCCAAACTGTAACGGCGTGGATATAGAGGTACTCGATGGTGAAGAGATGTTTTTAATGCAGTTGGAACTGGAGTGATGTTTCATATTGAGATAAGAGGCATGGTTCAAGGGGTGGGATTTCGCCCCTATATTTATAATCTTGCTTTGACTTTTGGTCTGAAAGGGTATGTCACCAATAGTGGGTATGGTGTCTTGATTGTGGTAGATACGACCAAGGGGTCACTTAAGAAGTTTATAGAAGCCATTAAAGAGACTGCTCCTCCTCTAAGCCATATAGAGTCTATTGAGTTTAAGTTAGTAGAAGAGAGAGAACGCTTTAGTGAATTCACCATACAAAAAAGTAAAAAACAGACCAAACTCTCGTTACAAATTCCTGTTGATATTGCCATGTGCCAAGCGTGTCAAAAAGAGTTAAACGATAAAAACAACAGGCGATATCACTACCCATTTATAAGCTGTGTAAACTGTGGATCACGATTTAGTATCATTAAAAACTTGCCTTATGATAGAGATAAGACCTCCATGAGCAAGTTTAAGATGTGTCAAAAATGTCAAGATGAGTATAATAACCCAAAAGATAGAAGATACCATGCACAACCCATTGGATGTTTTGATTGTGGGGCTACACTCTCCAACTCCATTGATGAAACGGTCAAGTTTATACTAGAGGGGAAAATAGTTGCGATAAAAGGGATTGGTGGTTATCATCTGGTTTGTGATGCTACCAATGAAAAGAGTCTTCAACGCTTAAGAGCAAAAAAACAGAGACCCTCAAAACCCTTTGCCATTATGGTAAAAGATATGGCGATCGTCAAAAAAATCGCAATGGTCAATAGAGCCGAAGAGCAACTTCTAACCTCAAATAGACGACCCATTGTTCTACTAAAAAAACTTCATCCTCCCCACTTAACACTTAGCACTCTAATCGCTCCATTGATAAACCAAATTGGTCTGTTTTTACCCTATACCCCGATACATGAATTGATATTACAAAAGTTAGATAGACCATTGGTGACAACCAGTGCAAATTTATCAGGTGAACCACTCTGTACCACTTATAAAGAGATTATGAAACTCTCTAATATTTGGGATTACGCTTTAGATCACGATAGAGACATCGTCAATGGTTGTGATGATTCGGTATTGTTTGTAGAACATGAGACAACTTTTATCTTACGAAATGCACGAGGATATGCACCAACCTATTTGCAACTCCCCTTTAAAACCGACAGAAAAATACTCACTCTTGGAGCCAATCAAAAAAATACCATAGCCATCTGTATTGATAACAGAGTAATACTCTCGCCCTATATTGGAGATTTGAACTCGCTTTCAACGGTTCAAAACTTTAAATCCCAGATAGAGAGACTGAAACGAATCTATAACTTTGAGCCAGATATAATCGTTTGTGATAAACATCCCCATTATGCATCAACCCAATATGCAAAAGTCTTAAAATCAAAAAATTACAACCTGCAACTTATCCAAATACAACACCACCATGCCCATATCTTAGCAACGATGGGGATAAACCGTATCACTTCAAAAGTTTTAGGAGTCAGCTTTGATGGAACAGGATATGGAGATGATGGCAATCTCTGGGGTGGAGAGTTTTTAATCTGTGACCAACATGAGTATAAGAGAGTTGGACATTTCAGATATTTCAGACTCTTAGGTGGCGAAAAAGCGATAAAAGAACCCAGAAGAGTGGCACTTGCTTTTCTATTTGAAATTTATGGTGAACAAGTTTTTGATATAGAGAGTGATGTTACTAAATCATTCTCTTTGATTGAACTAAAAACACTCTATATCACATGGCAAAAAGGATTAAACGCACCGTGGAGTAGCTCTTGTGGAAGACTATTTGACGCTGTAGCCTCTCTTTTAAATATAGTGCAAGTCTGTAGTTACGAGGGAGAGAGTGGACTCCTATTGGAGAGTTTTTATAATGAAAATATCAGAGACCATTATAGATTTTACTTCGATGATGGGCAAATTGATTTTTCTAATATCGTTATACAGATATTAGAAGAGAGCGACAGAAACAGAGCCGTATCAAAATTTTTCAATACCCTTGTTGAGATTATAGTTGCCATGTATCAAAAATATAATCTACCTCTGGTTCTCGGTGGTGGAGTATTTCAAAACAGAGTCTTGCTTCGATTGATTATGGATAAAATTCCTAATGTGATTTTGCCAAAAGATTTTGTGAGTAATGATGGGGCGATTGCTTATGGACAGGCGATGGGTGTTCTCACTTCTAAATGGGGATAAGTTAGATGATACACGCGTTGATTAAATCTTGTTCTTACCTCTTTAATAGTCAAATACCCTGTCTGAAAAAGAAGCGTTTCTAACTGTATATGGTCTATATCAAAATTTCCCAAATTGGATTCATCCATTTCAATATTTTCAAAATCAGAGATAAAATATCTATTTTGTTTTAAAACTTCAATCAAAAATGAGGGATTACCTGTCTCAAACCAATAGTTACTATAAATCTTATTCCTAGAGAAAAAGAGTAAAATATCAAAAGGATTATAGACACCCTCTCCCAAAAAGTTATAACCGTTGTACCATTTTTTCAATTCATCTAAATCAACTCCGTCCAGTAGCTCTTCAAAAGAGTTTTTTGATAAAATTTAAATCACTCTTGCTTCTTGCACCTTGATAGAGTTCCATCACAACAATATCATTAATAAACAGCTCTTCAAAATGATAAGGCTCAATAAGCGATTTGTTTCCCTTTATATACTCTATCAAAATATTGGTATCAAGGAGTATCATCTATATGAATCCTCTCGTAGTTTTTTTGCAAAAGCAACCGAATCTTCAACATCTTTAAATGGATTAGTCATCTCTGTTTCACTCTCCTCAACAGGTAGTTTATAGTAGTTCTCCATTGGGTTTAACTTTTTGTATTTAAAAGTTGGTTTATTACTTTTATGGAAATAGTTATCTATAGCTCTTTTATTGTCTTGAATAAAAGAGACAATAAACTCCATAAACTTCTCTTGGTTAGAGTGAAACTTTGTCTCAAAAATATCTTGCATTTCAGGACTATTAATTTGTAATTGTAACATTTTCTTACTCCTTTTATTTGATTTTATTTTATTATTTCTGAAACTTAATTTTCATATGAGTTAATTAGTACCACTTTTCATATTCATTTGAAATATCGTTAAATCCGTATTTTGCCAAAGGTACAATATGGTCAATATGATAATTGTTAGAAATATTGATTATTCCAGATAAATCTTTTTTACAATAAGTACATGTACCTCTATCTCTAAAAAAAACTGCTTTTTTTGCCCAACTTGGTATATTTTTTCTTAATAACTTTTTTTTATTATTTAATAAGTCTTTTACATTATCAGACTCATCAACTTCTAGCATTCCAAAAATTCCTGATATATTGAGATTGAATTTTCTT
>NZ_JAACKB010000074.1 GCF_010892395.1 Sulfurovum sp. bin170 | reverse complement strand
TTCAAAAACTACTTTTCATAAAAAAGATATTAAACCCTATTTGGACTTTTTGACAACGGTTCAAAATGCCATGACACTTTATGGGGTAGAGTCTAAAGTAGCTACTATTAAAGCGACACCTACAGTTGCGAAATATTTTGAGAAAGATATGAAAAAGTTTCTGCCTTCTCAAAAGTTTAAAAAGAAGTTGGCTGATGGGTCGGTGCTGTTTACTTTGAACTATACTCAAGAGTTAGAGATATTGCCTTTTGTTCAGAAGTGGTTACCTGATTTGCTAGTGCTTGAACCTGTAGAGCTTCGAGAGGCTTATACCCAGAAGTTAAAACTAGCTTTGGAGAATTATGATGCAATACCATCAAATTAAAATAGAAGTAAATGATAATAGAAAACCAAGTTCTTTTATTGGTTCAGCATTGCGTGGGGCATTTGGTCATGCTCTAAAAGAGAGAAGTTGTGTTAATCCTACTTATAAGTGTAAAGGGTGTTTTGCAAAAGAGCGTTGTCTCTATTATGAGTTTTATGAACAGAGCAATGGATATAGACCTTTTCGCTTTAATGTTGAAGTTCGTCAAGAGCGTTATGATTTTGGATTGATTCTATTTTTTGAGGAGAGTAGAGCGTTTGATATGAGTATGGTTATAGATACTTTGTCTTTGATGTTGAGTAAGTACGGCTTGGAGAAAGAACATTTTAAATTTCCACATACTGCCTTTGGTATTGAGACACTTTTTCCTTTAAATCAGATGGCTCTACCGAAAGTTTCCTCTACGGTTCATATAAAATCACTAACCCCATTTATTTTAAAACAAGCCAATAGAAGTTTAATCAAAGAGATTGGCTTAGAAGATATTTTAAGCTCACTCTACAAGCGAAAAGCTTTTTTTGAAGAGGGAAAAGCCCATGCCAAACTTCCATTTACTCCCTCTTATGAGTTGGTCTCATCAAAGAGCCGTTATCAAAAGACATTTAGACGCAGTGACGCTCAAGGGAAAAAGATAATTGTAGAGGGGTATAGTGTGAATCTTAGTGTTAAAAATCTTGATGCACAGAGCTATGAACTTCTCAAATATGGTGAAGTGGTGGCTGTGGGAAATGATACTGTTCGTGGGTATGGTCGGTTTTTGGTGGAGTTTGGGGTAGATGGAGAGTAGTGGTCTCTATTTCCATTTTGTTACTTGTACTTTTAGCCAAAAACCTCTTTTATCTCTTGAATAGTGTAGGAGTATTGAGTGATATGTGTTGAGCTGTATTGATAGATACGATTTAAAATATCTGAAAAATTGATGCCGTCATAGGGGATGGCTGACAAGATACCAATAAGAGCCAAGAGATTGGCACTGGGCAAAAAAAGCACTGCAAAAGGTAGACCAACCTCTTGTATATCAGGCTGTCTTAGACTGGTCTCACTCCATGTACTGTGAATATGATAGATGATGCTGTAGCCAAGAATACCTACCAAAATGTAGTGATATTGGGATTGTGAGAGATAGATAAACAGTATGACTATCATGCTAAAAGTTGGAAAGAAGTAGGGAGCAATGGTAATAAGCCAGTTTCCTCTTCCCACACCAGAGAATTGCATATATCCACCCCAACTGTCCGAGGCTTTGAAATCAACTATTTTGTGAAAGGTCAGCAGGGCAAAGATGGTATGGGTTAGCTCATGCTCTATGGTTAAGAACCAGTTTCCTCTGATATTGCTAAAGATGAAAATCCATAGAAAAAGATAGCTCCCCATACCGATAAACAGGTGTTTGTAGAAATTTTGATGAGTGTATATAGTCTCTGTAATTTCGTAGAGTATGATGAATAATTCATAGGTCAGGAGAGCCAATAGTAGGGCTATTGGGTATTTTAGTAGATTGATGGTTCGGTTTAGTAGGATGATAAATATGTCCATGATTAAGCTTCTAATGCTCTAAAAGAGCTTTTACAAGCTCTCTAAATAGAGGTTTCATCATCTCATAGTGTTTGATTCTTCTACCTATACCTTTTTGACGCTCTACCATAATAACAAAACTGTAGTTTTTACCTTTGACTTTTATAGCTCCTGCTGTCCATTTGCTTTGAGTTAGCGTCTCATTGTTTATTTTGGTATCTGTTGTACCACTTTTGATAAAGAGTGGCTTGAATCCATTGATGGTATTGAAACTCCTTAGCGTTCCATAGCCTGAATGGAGTGGTGCTTTTAGCAGAGTCTTCATATAGATTTTTGTGTTGGTATCAAACAGTTTTCTAATATTATAGGATAATGTAGTAGAGTAGTTTCTCTTAGTTGTTCCTCCTTTTACTAGGTTTGTATCTCTAACGACCTTATAGTTTAGAGAATCAATAATATGTGCCTCTTTGTAGTGACCTGTTGGGTACAAAAGATGTGTCAATTTATGAATAGATTTTTGTAAGTTCAGAGGTGTACTATTGGTCATTCCAAAACTCATCTCATACTGCATACTACTTGCGTTACTATCTTTTTTAAGATTGAACTCATGATATATATCTTTTAATAGTTGCTTCTTGATAGGTTCTTGTACTATCTTAACTCCTCTGTTGTTTTTAACTACAAATTTATCAAAAGCAGATTTCAATGGTAGGTTTTTAGAAGCACCAAATACTCTCATAGCACTGTAGATATTGGCTCCATTCTCCTCACATTTTCCACCATGATTCCCATCAGAGTTAGAGACATTTTTGTATGGTTCATTACAATAGTAGTAGTCCCATTTATCTCCTCTTGCTCCCAAAGCGATAGCTTCAAATATCTTAGAGAGACTACCTATACGGCGTTTATAACTGGTATTCCCTCGTTTGTAGATATGTTTCCAGCTCCCTTTGTCATCAACCACACTTATCCATATATTAGCCTGTTCTCTCTCTTTGATTCCATTTCCATCAAGGTCAACCACCAGACGACCCTCAAGGTTTTTTTCAATTTTTAGAAGGGCTTTGTCAATACCTTTCTTGAATGCCATATTTTTAGCTGTATCTATGGTCATCTTTGCCTCGGTGACTAGATGCTTTGGATGTTTTTGTTGATACTCTTTTAGCTCTTTTCGTAGTAACAAAGTAGAGCTACCTGCTAGTTTCCACACTCTAGCATTTAGATTACCGTAAACTCGTTTTTTTCTATCATCTAAATTCTGTAATATATTGTAAAAGTCTAATGGAACCTCAGGCTCTTTTGGGCATACCCAAGAGTCAATCTCACTACTAAGGGCAGTTATCCTCTTTTTATCATCGGAAAAGTATCGGTTAATGTCTCTTTTAGACTCTCTTTTGATTAGTTTACACTTCTTCTCATTCACTTTTTCAGGTGAAAAGTAGTAGGAGATTTTATGCATTTGACTTAGTAGAATCTGTTCATAATCTTTTAGCTCATGAGGTTTTTTACCGAATATAACAGCAGAGACACTCTCTAGTCCATAGACGGTTCCGTTTGAGACCAATGGTGGTGAGTACATTGCTATCCATCGCTTGAACTCCTCCCCATTTTTCTCTTTTAAATTGTGATAAAAGGTTTTTGCTTCATTTAACTCTTGCCATTTCCTCATGACTGTATTGAGGTGACGACTTGAAGTTAGACCATTAAAATAGTCTTGACCATAGAAGTTTTTGACAAGCTGTTGAGATAGACTGCTCCCACCTCGTCCATTAACGATGATTGACTTTGGAACTCCTATAGGGTCAATACCATTAAAAGACCTAGGGTCATTTATGATGCCCCAAAAATCTATTTGATGGTTATTGAAATTAAGATACTGCTCCTCTCTATCTTTTAGCATACTCCAGTATAGTTTTGGTACATTCTCTATGTAGAGTGTGCTTTTATTTGATTTGTCAAGCTTTGGATTTGCCAATATACCAAGCATATTGTCTTGATTATCTCTTACTTTGGTAGCAATACGCGTAATATGTGTAGGGAAAATTTCCTCTGTCCACTTTTTTTGATTTGGCTCTCCTATGATAGCCCATATATAGGCAGCAGTAGCCACTAGTGTTAGGATGAAGCCTAGAGCCAAAATATTGACAACAGCACCTCTCTTTTTTAGAGCTTGGAAGCTTAACTTTGGTAACCAATATGGTAGTGTTAGTAGCAATATAAAAGGAAGTAGAACTACCATCCACTCGCTATAGAAATTTAGATATTTCACTTGAAATCTCCATGAAATCTCTTCTAAAATACTTCTGATATGACTGCTATACATTCTCTTCTCCTTGCTCTATGTTTTGTAGTATGAATGCCTCAAACTTTTTTCTAGGTACTTGATAGACTCTAAATGACTTATCAGGATAGCTCTCTCTTAGCTCTATGGGGAAATACTCATCAAGAGCCTCTCCTTTTACTTTATTAACAAATAGTGTTGCCAACTTTTGATGTTGCATGTATAGTATTAGCTGTTTGATATTTTCTATCTCTTGGTCATCCACATCTTTAGGCAAAGCTACTAGGTAGTTACCGTTCATCTCTGCTAGATATGGTTTAAGTTTTTGCATTATCTCATTAGAGTATTCTCCATTAAGTATCTTTTTGACAATCCTAAACAGTACCAAGTTATGCTCTTTTGGTTCTTTTGCATAGAGTGTAACAAGCAAAATCAAAAGGTCAATAATAAACCCTGCTGATACAGCATAGAGGTCACCACTGGTGATGTCATCATAGTGTGTCATCTCATCAACAGATTTAATTGTAGATGGGTTCATTAGAGCCATTAGTACAGCTGTTGTTCTTGCAAAAAGCTCTTTGGTATTGCTTCTATCAAAGAAATGTAACTCCTCTATAGGAGAGAGAGCATCAATCCTAGCAATAACTTTTTTAGCTCCAAAACTAAAGTCATTATCCATACAGCTCTCTGTACTTACTTGACCTGTTTTTTTGCTTGTGACGGTTATGGCTTTACGATTTAGTCCACTTCGTGAGATTAGCATATTTTTGAGGTCACTTAGAGTCTGATTTTTAAAATACTTTAGGTTAATCTGTTTGATGCTGTCATTAACTGTACGGTTGAAACCGATAACATCTCCATTTGGGTCAAAACTCTCAATATAGTTAGCTACCTGTAGTATATCTTGGTTTAGTTGGGCTTCAAGCCTCTCTACATCATCAAGGTAACTTTTGGTAAGTCTAGCATCATCTGCTCTTAACCAAGTAAAAGGACCCTCACCAGAGCCTACGGTTCTATCACAAGTTTTACCATCTATTCGCTCTCTGTTTGATTCTGTAGTTGAGTAGTCTGAGAGTTTTTTTAGTTTTGTTCCCATTCTTGAAAATGAGTCTTGAGCTGTGATAAGACTATCTTTAACACCATTGAGCTGTAGTTCGGAACTTCTTTGTGCATGACCTTCAGCAGAGAACTCTTGATACCAGTATGAGAATGAGAAAGTTACACTGGTAACCATAGTTATCATATAGATAGCCAGTAAGGCTACGGCTTTTATCCTATTTTTTCTAAATAGGTCACCTAGATGAAATGCATTGATACTAAATACCAGTGCATACTGTAATGCTCCTACAAGCAGACCCATTACCCCCATCAATAGATAGTCATGCTCTATAACTCCTGTAAGTTTTAGAAAACCTGTATAGCTAGTGTAAAATGAGATGATGGAAAACAATACAATTAGTATGTTTAGTTTAATCTTCTCAACCCTCTTTCGTTCTTTTAGTTCTTGTTCCTTGTTCATAATAAAGCTCCCTATTTCTTTAATTTCTACTGCCATTATAGCTGCATTGAAGACAAAATTTGTCCACCTGCCGAGAGGTCAAAAATATCGGAAAAATTAGCTATAATTTTAAAAATAGGGAAAAGATGGAAGAGTAGTTTATCTAGTAATATTCAGAAATATGGGGTTTGATGGACAACTGTTGTCTCTATAGATTGATATAATTCTAGAAATTTTATAAAAGGAATGGGTATGAAACAGATAAAAAAACGGATAATTTGGGGATTTAGTCCTGTGACGAGAGTTGTAAGAAGTAAAAAAACTTACAATCGAAAAAGAGATAAACATGGAATTAGAAAAGAATTAGTAAACAGACGCATGGCTCGTGAGTTTGTTAGGGAGTATCTGTAATGGCAAAGGTTGCACAAGTTGCTATATTAATGGAACTTTTATATAAAAGAAAAAAATTAAAAGCAGATGATGTATTAGCACAAGAGTTGGGATATGATTGTACTAGAACATTGAGTCGTCATTTAGATTCTATCGTAGAGTATTATGACAATATGATTAAAGTAAAAAAGAGCAGTGGAAACAGTTATGAATTTATCTCTGCTTCCTATATCTTTGAACAGATTATCAGTAATACAGATGATTTGAATTGGTTGTTGGAGATGGTTCACGATTGGGATAGTAGTATTTTAGGACAAATGTATGATAAATCACAAGATAATGAAAAAAATATCTTTTTACATAAAAACTCACCATTTGAAGAGCTAAAAAGTGATGAAGAAAAAGTGATGTTTCGGCATATCCAGATAGCTATTTTAGATAAGAGGTATCAAGATATTTCTTATGTTTATGACACACCAAGGGTACATGAAAAAGCACTCTGCCTTAAACTTATTTTTATGGAGCAGAATTGGTATCTTGCTATTGTAGATCAAGAGAGTGGTTTTCGTTTTTTAAGAGTCTCTTTTATTATAAAAACAGAACCCTCTAAAAAAAGTGATGCCTCCAATGTTGACATATCCGAGTATGATGAATTTTTTAGAACTTTTCAAAACCCATTCTCTCTATATGATAAACCCAAAGAGATAGCTCATATAGTAGCCTCTCCAAAGATTGCTAAATATTTTGAAGAGGGTATGAAAAGTTTTTTTGATTCTCAGCAGTTTATAGAAAAGCGAGAAGATAACTCTGTGGAGTTCAGTGTAGAGTACACACAGCCTATGGAGATACTGCCCTTTGTCAAGAGATGGTTGCCTGATTTAGAGATAGTTTCACCTCAAGCATTAAAAGATGGATTACGAGTTGAGTTAGAAAATTATCTTAACAGATAGATTAAAAAATAGGAGTCTCTTTATATGATAAGAAAAAAAATTATACCAATAGTAATCTTCACAATTTTT
>NZ_JAACKB010000073.1 GCF_010892395.1 Sulfurovum sp. bin170 | reverse complement strand
TAATTTTGGGTAGGTACTTAATTGAGTTTCCAAGTCAGCTTACGCTAAAATTACAGTATGAAAAAGCTAGAGATACTACAACACTACTTCGGACACCAAAACTTTAGAGAACAGCAAGAGGAGGTTATAGACTATATCCTAAACAATCAAGATGTTCTAATGATACTCCCCACAGGTGGAGGAAAATCACTCTGCTACCAACTACCATCACTGCTTATGTCTGGTGTCACGGTTGTTGTCTCTCCCCTACTTGCTCTGATGCATGACCAAGTGGTAGCACTTAGAGGGAATGGAATATCTGCGTCAATGTTAAGCTCCATGCAGACCCAAGAGGAGACAAAAGAGATAGAACAAGCTCTATATAACAATCAAATAAAACTCCTATATGTCGCTCCTGAACGCTTAATGAATGACTACTTCTTAACCTTTTTAATGGAGTTAAATATAAACTTTTTTGTAATAGATGAGGCTCACTGTGTGAGTGAGTGGGGTCATGAATTTCGTGAACACTACCGAATGTTATCCCAACTAAAAACCTCTTTTCCATCAACTACAATTGCAGCTTTTACCGCAACCGCTACAACCATAGTCCGTGAAGATATAGTATCAAATCTACAGCTAATTAATCCCAAGATTGTTACAGGTTCTCTCTTTCGCAAAAACCTAACCATGACAGCCCAACATAGACAGAGTGATGGAAGAGTACAACTCATAAACTTTTTAAAAGAGCAAAAGAGTTTAACAGGAATTGTATATGCCTTTTCAAGAAAACAGACAGAGAGTGTAGCCAAATACCTAGAGAGACAGGGATACAAGGCAAAAGCCTTTCATGCAGGACTCCCCACCAATATTAAAAAAAAGGTCTATAGTGAATTTGTATCAGATGAGATAGATATAGTAGTAGCCACCATAGCTTTTGGAATGGGGATTGACAAGAGTAATATCAGATTTGTAGTCCACATGAATCTACCAAAAACCCTAGAGAACTACTATCAGGAGATAGGAAGAGCAGGACGAGATGGTCTGGATGCTACTACTCTATTACTATTTTCTGCACAAGATATTGTTCAACAGAAAAGCTTTATAGATGCTTTACCTGATAGCCCCTATAAGGTAAATGCTTATGAGAAAATCAATACCATCTCAAGATTTTCGGACTCAGAATCATGTAGACATCAACAGATAGCCCACTATTTCAATGACTCCATAGAAGCGTGTGGAGATAGATGTGACAACTGCATTAACCCTGATAGAAACAGCATAGATATAACCACGGAAGCCAGAAAACTGCTCTCGACAATCTATCGAACCAAACAATCTTTTGGTATACATTATGTAGTGGATGTTATCAGAGGAAGCAAAGAGCAGAGGATTCTAACCAATGGTCATGACCAACTATCCGTCTATGGAATAGGAGAGAACTACTCAAAACCACAATGGCTTAGTATCTCTGATAAACTATTAGAGCTTGGTGCTGTGGGTATTGGAGATTATAAAGTTTACTATCTTACAGAGAGAGGAGTAAATATTCTAAAAGGGGGAGAAGAGGTCTCCATTCGAGAAGAACGGCTAATGGTGAAAAAAGCAAAAGCCAAGAAAAAAATCACCTATTTTGATGATTATAAGGTTGAGATATTTGACAAACTAAGAGTACTAAGAAAAGAGATAGCTACAACAAGCAAAGTACCACCGTATGTAGTATTTTCAGATAAGACACTTAAAGAGCTTTCAAATGTTATGCCGACAAATAAAGCAGAGATGTTAGAGGTTCATGGTGTTGGTGAGGTCAAATTTGAACGGTATGGTGAAGCGTTTTTACAGCTTATAGCGGAGATAGCCCATGTATGACATCTTTTTTTGGTGCAATAAATTGACACCCTACAAATCACAAACATCAATACCATTCACAACAGTAGGGTGTCAATTTATTGCACCATTAAGAAGAACCCATGCCTAAAATTTGTGGCATAGACGAAGCAGGAAGAGGACCTCTAGCAGGTGATTTGGTTATAGCAGGAGTAATCCTAATAAATCCAATCGAAGGACTCATGGATTCAAAAAAAATTTCTGAGAAAAAACGAGAAGCACTCTACCCTCAAATCATCCAAAACAGTCAATATCATATTGTAAGTTTCTCACCAAAAGAGATAGATGAGCTAGGACTAAGTGCTTGTTTGGGTAGAGGGTTGGAGTCCATCCAAAAACATCTAAAAGCAGAGATATATCTGTTTGATGGAAATCAATCATTTGGAGTTTTGGGGATAACTACGATGGTCAAAGCTGATACAAAAGTAGCTGAGGTGAGTGCTG
>NZ_JAACKB010000072.1 GCF_010892395.1 Sulfurovum sp. bin170 | reverse complement strand
TTTGAACCAAATAGTTCGGGTGTAAACACGCCGATTCCGAAAATGCAAATTGCATATAAGGAAACGATGGCTTCAGCCTCGCTAATTCATTGGCATTGCAGTTCGCCCAAGATACTTGGTATACCATGTAGTAGCTCATGCAGTTCGTGAATATCTTGATTGTATAATGGTGAATCATACATTGCATTATTTGAAGTTCTAATAAAAATCAACTTAATTAAGCAACTAATTACCAAACAGTATACAATTTTTATAAGTAACAGAGAAAAATATAAAGTTATAAACAAAAAATCAAAATAATATAATAGTAATCTGCTAAAATTTACAATATGAAAAAATATTTAATGATACTAATACTATTTACACTGTTTATCTCTGCTAAAACATTTACTAAAATAGAGTTTGACGGGGATGTTGATATTATCACTGGGGAGTTTGATCGAGCAACTTTACTTAAGGTGTGTCATATAGAGTATCCACCTATATACAAATTTTGGAAGAGTGACCCTACATTTGAGAGTGAGCAGATAGATGATTTTGTTGAGAACTTAGAAAACTATGCTTATAGTGTGGGATACTATAGAGCAAAAATCAATAGTAAAACTCATAATAATAAAATTATATTATATATCAATATAGGCGAGGCTATAAGAGTCAAATCTATAAGTATGGATAATGAGTTCAAGCGATTTGCACTATTGGAAAAAGGTAAAAGGTTTCGTACCAAAGATTTTACGCAGACAAAGAGAAAAATCACTCGACATCTCGAAGAGAACGGTTATCCAACTTATAAAATGGAGGCCAAAGCTTTTGTTAATAGAGATAGACCGTACCAAGTTGATATTAATATCTCGATTGATAAGGGAAAAAAGTACTACTTTGGAAAAACAGAAGTGAATAATAGCTCTAATATGGATGATAAGTTGATAACAGAGCAGATTTTCTATGAGGAGGGTGAGCTATATGATATATCAAAAGTTGAAGAGAGCTATGATAATATCTACAGGCTAGGTGTCTTTGAGAAGATAAAGGTCAAAGCTGACTTCAACAAAAGTAGCGAAGTGGCTCCTCTAAATATAATACTTAAAGAGGGGGAGACCAAAGAGTTCGCCTCTATGCTTGGGTATGATACCGATGAGGGTGCAAGAGGTGGAGCTGAGTATATCGACCACAATTTTTTTGGAAATTTGCGTGAGTTCAAGGTAGGAGCGAAGATAGCAGAGAAAGGGTATAGAGCATATACAGGATTTTATGACCCAAGAGTGATTCGACCACTGATAGGTGATTTTAGTTTTAGAAATGAGTTGAGCTATCAAAATTGGGAATATAACGGTTATAACGAAGGTCTGACAGTAGAGCGAGTCACTTTGGGCAAAAAGTTTGTAAATCTAGACCACTTTTTTGGTTTTCAGCTAGAGTATAATGAGATAGAGTCAGATAATGGGATGATACTTGATGGTAGCTATCTTATCAACTCTCTTTTTTATAGATTGGTGATTGACAAGAGGGACTCTCTGATGGATGCAAAAAATGGTTATTATACCTCTCTATATATTGAAAAAGCTATGAAACAGTTAGCTTCGGAGATTGATTATCTGAAGATATTAGCAGAGGGGAGATATATAAAACAGTTAGAGCCAATGGTATTTGCTATTAAAGTTAGATTGGGACGACTTAGCCAAGAGACACCTGTTTTTAAACACTTTTTTGCAGGAGGGGCTATGAGTAATAGAGGGTATGAGTATAGAGACCTTGGTCTGCATTATCATGGTGATGCTATTGGTGGTGTGGGGCTTATTGATACCTCTTTGGAGGGGCGATATTATCTTAGTGAAAACTTCTCTGTGGTTGGTTTTATGGATAGCTCTACTATTTCACAAGAGGTAGATAAGTTTGAGGATGATTGGTATAGGAGCTACGGTATGGGTATGCGTTATCTCTCTATTATTGGACCTTTGCGATTTGATATTGGGTTTCAAGAGGATGGTGACTTTGCACTACATCTTGGGATAGGACAGGTATTTTGAAAAAGCTATTTCTATTTCCATACTCACTCGTTCGTTGGTTGATTATTACTGTTATATTTCTCTCTCTCTTTTTAGTTTTCTTGATAGAGTCTCCATCCGTAGCACTAGCCTTGGTAGATAACCAACTAAAAGAGCAAGGTATAAAATATAGCTCTATAGAGGGAGGTCTTCTCTCTGGGATTCGGCTCAAAGATGTTAACTATCAAGAGAAAATCAAGCTAAAGGAGCTTAATCTAAAAGTTGATTGGGAAAAACTAGAGGAGCGAATACTCTATATAAAACATGTCACAGTAGAAGATATAGAGATTGAGAGAGAGTATTTAACCTCACTAATTGAGAGCAATAGTAGCGATGAGAATAGCAGTGAGAGCAATAGCACCCTACCTTTTGATAAGATAGTTCTAAACCGAGCAGATATTAGCCTCAAAAATATCATCTATGATGCCTACAAGGTTAATAGTGCAAAGCTAGAGATTAGAGACCTCACAACAGATATGAAAGAGGAGCATAAGGGTGACATCAAACTAACTCTTGATTCTAATGTTACTCAACTTAAACTAGATGGTTCTATCAAAAATGATTTTGTAAAACTTCTGGCAAAAATTGAACCAAATAGAGAGTTTCTAAACCCTTTTGTTGTGGAGAGTAATATAACGCTTACCAATAATCCAATCTTGACTATAAAAGCTAATGGTAATATGGAGAAGGTCAAATATCATCTAAATATCCATAGGCTTGGGCTAAAACAGAATGAGTATCAAGTAGATAGTAAAAAGCTTATACTGTTTGGTAACTATAATATCCCCAAAAAGGATGTCGAAGCGACACTCAAAACGGAGCTAAAGGGGAGCATGGCTTATCTGAAACTAGATGGAGATGCGAAGCTAAACTTGGATGATTTGAACAATACTCTAAACTATAAGCTAGATACGACCATTAACCCCAAGCAGAGTTTTCTAAGTCAAGTTTTGGCTGACCAAAATGTGACATTTTTTGAATCCCCTACTATCAAACTCAAAAGTTTTGGTAATATGAAAAAGCTCAAATATAATCTTGTTCTGCAACAGATAAACCTAAAGCAAAATGAGTATAGCCTACAGAGTGATACTGTTCTGCTTTATGGAGATTATAGTGTTTTTGATAAGAGTGTAGTTGCAGATATAAAAACCACTATAGACTCCAATGTGGCTCTAGTGAAATTAGATGGAGATACGGAACTAGACTTAGATGATTTGAACAATACTCTAAAGTTTAATCTCTTGGCAAATATAACTCCAAAAAAAGAGTTTGTAGAGTCTCAGATACCTGATGATAATCTCTCGATAGAGAGCGTTGCAGATATAGATGTAGTTGCAAATGGTACTCTAAAAGATACCAAATTCAAGGTAGATTTTAGAGGATTAAAAGGTAAAAGAGAAGATATTGATTTTGAGCTTCAATCATTGCTATTAGAAGGAGAGACAGACCCTTTGGCTGGTGATACTAGCGTTGATATATCTACAAATTTTGACTCCACGGTGGGGAAGGGGCATATTGAAGATAGAGTAACTCTTAACTTTAACCGTGTAGAGAGTAGCCTAAAACATATTGGCAAAATAGCTATAGATGCCAATGCTAAGTATCTAAACCGATTCCTAAAGGCTGAAAAGATAGTGCTCAAAAGTTCACCAAAAGTTAGAGTTGAGCTTCAGGGTAGCACAGAGAAGATAACCATAAAGCTAGATGGAGATGCAGATTTTACAAAAGAGAACAAACCATCAAAGGTGACTCTGCAGAGTAGACCTATTATGCTTGATTTGAAAAACAGCATGGTGGATGGTAGCCTAAAGATAAAAAATAGCTCTAATGAGATTGGATTTAATCTTGATAGTAGATTTAGTGGAGACTATAGTAAGCCTGAAAAGCTTAATATTGATACCAGTGTGGATATAAAAAGCTTTAACTCATTTGGTGTTAACCTAAACCCTATCACGCCACTAAAGCTAAAAATAAAAAATAGCTCATCTGGTGCTTTAATAAATTTAGACTCAAAGAGAATTAGATTTTTGGCAAAGAGTCCTGACCATGACCGTTTTTCATTTGATATAAAAACACGAAATCTCTATCTCTATAAGATGATAGAGCTACCAAAAGAGCTTGACCATAAGTTTGTCAAACTAAATCTAAAAGGTTCAGCAACACTCTCCAAAGAGCATTTTAAAATCAAAGGAACGATAGACTCAAACAAAAGGTTTCAAGCCAAAGTTGATATAAAAAATGATGACTCTGGTATAGATGGAGATATAAAAACAGAGTATCTCTTAGCTAAAGTGAAAGGTAATATAAAAGAGAAAAATCTAAATGCAGGGGTTGAGATTAGCTCTCTAAAAAAGCTACAGATAGAGCTGAACAAACTATATGCATTTAAAAAGTTTGATATTGATGGTTCTCTCAAAGTAGATGCAAAGCTTAAAGGTGAAGAGATTTGGGCAAAGGTTGACTCTCCTAAACTAGCACTAAATGGATTTGATATTGAGGCTCTTGGGCTAGATGCACACTATAACCAAGAGCTATTGACAATAAACAAGCTAAATTTGCAAACCACAGGGTTTGAGGATAAGAAGTTAAACAGAAAGATTTATCTTAATCAACCTGGAAAAATATATCTAGGGGAAAAACGGACTGTTCTGCTAGATATATATCCAAATATCTTGGTAAAAGCTGATGGTACAGAGGAGAATCTCGATGCAAAGGTAAAAATAGACAAACTTCCACTAGGTCACCCCGACTATGGTAGCATGTTTTTAAATTGTGATATTGACTATAAGCAGAGAGGATTAGATAAGAGTATAACAGGTCTTATAGATATAAGAAAAATGAAACTTTTTTATGAAGCGAAGTTTTTAGAGGCTGACTACGACCCTGATGTGGTTATTGTTACCAAAGATGACAAAGAGAAAAAAAAGGGAGAAGAGGATTCGTTTTTAAAACATACGGCTATTGATATAAAGATAACAGCACCACAAGCAAACTATAAAACTCCTGATATTGATCTGATATTTGACATCAACCTAAATGCAAAAAAACTTCTAGGAGAGCCTCTTGGCATATTAGGGAAAATAGAAGATATAAATGGACGAGTTGACCAAGTACCAAAAAGATTTCAGGTAAAAAACTCAAACATAGTCTTTACAGGAGATGAGAAGATAAATCCTCTACTAGATATAAATGTAGAGTATGAGTTACCACAAGTCCTAATCCAGATAGGTGTAGGAGGAAATGCAAACCGTCCAAAGATAGGTTTTAGCTCTGAACCACCTATGCCAAAAAAAGATATTATGTCCTATCTACTGCTTGGTGTTTCTGCAACTCAAATAGGTGAGGGGGAAGGTTCACTAGGTAGAGAGGCTGAACTCTTTATCCTCAATCAGGCGGCAAGAGACTTGGCTTATGAGTTTGAGCTAGATAGAGTATTTGTTAAAGATGATGGCACAGGTGAGGGGTTTGCTATAGAGACGGGTAAAAAAGTTAGTAAAAAGAATATGTTTATAATCGAAAGTTCCAAGCAGGGTAATAGCTTTATCTTGGAGCATGATGTGAGTAAAAATATCAAGCTTAGAGTTGGTCAGCATCAAAAAGAGATACCTTCACAGAGTGCTGATATTTATTTTAGGAAGAGGTTTAGATAAGTAAATATTACTTAAAATTATAGTACCGTGATGGATATTTACCTTTTAGCAGTATCTCATTTGTATAAAAAGTAAAAATAGGTGTAGCACCCTCCTCTATTGAGATGGGTATCTCCTCCTCCTCTGTAATATTTATCTTTTTAGTTATAGCCTTAAGTACCTCTCTACTCTTATCATCTTTGATGTAGAACTCATCACGCAAAATCTCGTAGGCATCTTTTTCATCTTTATCATAACGATATGTTTTTTTAACTAGATACAGAGAGTTATCTAACTCACTATTACCTCTTTGGGAGATATAGACTGCCATATCACGATTTTGACTCTGTAGCTTCATCGCACCCATCACAACAATAGATACTATTAGTACTGACATAATAACCTCAATAAGGGTAAATGCTTTTTTCATAATTAAAAATCTCCTTTTTTAGGAAACGCAAACTTTAGTCGCGTAAAAACAATAGACGAGGCTAAAGCCCAATGCCAATGAATTAAGCTTTTTTTGAACCAAATAGTTCGGGTGTAAACACGCCGATTCCAAAAATGCAGATTGCATATACGGAACCGATGGCTTCAGCCTCGCTAATTCATTGGCATTGATTTATTAGGACAAGGCAGTGCCATTGTCCCTACAATATTTCAATTTC
>NZ_JAACKB010000071.1 GCF_010892395.1 Sulfurovum sp. bin170 | reverse complement strand
TTTTTCTTATCTCTTCATAGCATTTTTTTGGGTCTATTATATTTGTAATATTTATCATCGTTTTTGATGTAAATATATTGTAACTTTCTTAAAGTAAAAGACTAATAATTACTATTTTTCTGTGAGACCTCTGAGGTTGGTATGAGCCAACAACAATATCTGCTCTTTGGTTATGAATGATGTAATGGAAGAGAGAGTCTCTTTGTATAATCAAGCTAAAGAACGAAAATATCTCTATCAACTTAACAAGAGTTTCTCTATTGGTTGTATGAAAAACAGCTTAGTCTTAATGTTTCAAAAAAATGTTCGTGAAGAGAAGATATATCAGATGATTGAGGATGAGATTATTGGAAATTTACTGCCCATAAAACCCGACAGAAGCTTTGAGAGGAAGAAGCACTCTTCTACTAAGTTTCCTGTCTCTAAAAAGGCTGGTTTTTAGGTGGGTTTGGGCTTAATTCATTGGCATTGGGCTAAAGCCATCGGTTCCAAGTGTAAACTACTTTTCATCAAATATGAAGCATCTCTATTTTTACTTCTCAATCCTCATCATAGCAATCTCACCATAGATACAGTCAAGCTTTTTCAACACAACCATAGCCTCCTGAATCTTAGCCTCTTGACACTTATGGGTAGTAAAGAGCAACTTAACTCTCTCATCATTAGAGTGAGGTTTCTGTAGCATAGACTCTATTGAGATATTAAACTTTTCAAGCTCTCTAGTGATAGAAGCTAGTACCCCAGACTGGTCATCTACCTCCATTCTTAGATAATAGTTTGTCACTATCTCCTCTTCAGGAAGAAGCTCTAATCCACTACCCTCTAAACCTTTTTTATATCCTAGCATTGGACCATGGTTTCCACGGACTATATCAACTATATCAGCAATAACAGCAGAAGCTGTAGCATCACCACCAGCTCCCGCACCATAGTACATTGTCTCACCTACTCTATCACCTACTACAGAGACCGCATTCATGACACCATCTACTTTGGCTATCATGCTATTTTGGCTTATCATAGTTGGATGCACTCTAAGCTCTACACCATTTTCAACTTTTTTGGCGATTCCAAGCAGTTTTATCTCATATCCAAACTCTTTTGCAAAGGTTACATCTGTTTGGGTGATATTCTCTATCCCCTCTATCAGAATATCCTCTGGTTTGGCATCTATTCCATAAGCGATACTTGCCAAGATGAGCAGTTTGTGAGAAGCATCAAATCCACCTACATCAAATGTTGGGTCAGCCTCGGCATAGCCCAAATCTTGAGCCTCTTTAAGTATCTCATCATACTTAGCACCCTCATTTATCATTTTGGTCAACATATAGTTGGTTGTTCCATTCATAATACCTTGAATGGACTCAATGTGATTAGCAGTCAAACCATTTCTCATCGCACCGATAATAGGGATACCACCTGCTGTACTAGCCTCATACATCAGTGGAGTATCACCTGCAATCTCTTGAAGTTCATAACGGTGATATGCTAGAAGTGCTTTGTTTGCTGTCACAACTGCTTTGCCACTCTCCAACGCTTTTTTGACTACAGCATAGGGCTTCTCGACTCCACCCATAAGCTCCACCACAATATCTATCTCTGGGTCATTTAGAATATCATCGACATTGTCAGATAGTGGAATATTGACCCCTCTATCTTTTGAGAGATTTTTAACCACACCGTGTTTTACCACGATTTTTTTACCTGCTCTAGCCTCTATAATATCTGCATTTTCCTCTAAAATATTTGCAACACTCGCCCCAACTGTACCAACACCCAATATTCCAACTTTTATCATCACTTCTACCCCTTTAATTTTTCTGCTTCTATTTTCTTTATAAATTTTTTGATATTTCTAGCCGCTTGTCGTATTCTATTCTCATTCTCAATAAGAGCAATTCGCACATACTGGTCACCATACTTACCAAAGCCAATCCCTGGACTCACAGCCACACCAGCCTCTACAAGCAGTCTCTTTGAGAACTCCATGCTACCCATATCTCTACAGATTTCTGGAATCTTACCCCAAATAAACATACTAGCACTCGGTTTTCCCATCTTCCAACCTGCATTGGCAAACGACTCTAACATCACATCTCTTCGTTTTAGGTAGCGAGGTATTATCTGCTCCTCTGGTACATAACCATGCTCATCAAGTGCTACGGTAGCTGCTACTTGGATAGGGGTAAACATACCATAATCTAACCATGATTTGATACTCTCTAAAGCCCCAACAAGTTTTTTGTTCCCAACAACAAAACCAACACGCCAACCTGCCATATTATAAGATTTTGATAGAGTATAGGCCTCTACAGCTACATCTTTTGCCCCCTCTACCTCTAAAATAGATGGTGTCTTATATCCATCAAAAGTAATGTCTGCATAAGCAATATCAGAGATAATATAAAATCTCTCCTCTTTTGCCAAGGCTACAACTCTTTGATAAAATTCAGGAGTTACTGTAACTGTTGTTGGATTATGAGGAAAGTTCAATATTAAAAATTTTGCACGAGGCAGAGAGTTATCCAAGGCCTCTTTTACATCTTCTATAAATGCCTCTTCATCCAGTTCAAATGTCTCTTCATTAAACTTTAACTCCATCTTCTCAACATTGGCTCCTGCTAGGATAAAAGCCTGTGAGTGAATTGGATAGGTAGGGTCAGGGACAATTGCTACATCACCTGGGTTGGAGATAGCTTGAACTAAGTGTACATACCCCTCTTTGCTTCCCATAGTTGCAACCACTTCACTATTAGGGTCTAAATCAACATTGTATTTTCTCTTATACCATTTTGTCATTGCAAGTCTAAGTTTATAGATACCTTTACTCGCACTATAACCATGAGTTTTATCTCGTTGAGCTGTCTCACATAGTTTATCAATAATCGGTT
Organism: Sulfurovum sp. bin170; assembly: GCF_010892395.1. Lineage (GTDB taxonomy): Bacteria > Campylobacterota > Campylobacteria > Campylobacterales > Sulfurovaceae > UBA1140. The sequence continues at coordinate 3,166 of NZ_JAACKB010000071.1, read as the reverse complement.
GAGGAGTTCTAGCATCTGGATTTCCCATTGAGAAGTCGATAATATCTTTACCTGCTCTTCTCTCTGCCATCTTCAAATCATTTATCTCTGCAAAGATGTACTTTGGTAGTCTATTTATCTTATCAAATTGAATCTCTTCAAACATTACCAACCCTTTCCATCATTAAGTGCTTTGAATTCTGAACGACTTATCTCTCTCATCTCGTTGCTGTCTATATAAAAGTAGTGTTTGGAACTATCATTTATCTCAAGTGTTTCTAGGTCAGAAGCAACAGAGAGGCGACCATGCCCTGTTATTAGTACCCATCGCTGCTCTCCCACATCAATTGGTGTTGATTCTGTTGTGATAAACTCTTTTCGTCCTTTTGTATCCAAGTTGATAAAACCGAACCATAAGTTTACTCTTGGGTTAACAGTTACATTATAGATTATCTCTGCTTTCTCTTCCCCCTCAACAATAATATTATCAGAAGCAGTCTCGACATTAGTCTCAATAGCTTCATCTACAATTTCATCTGTAGTCTCTTCAGCAATACTCTTTTCAGTCGTAGTTTTATTACTCTCTATCTCTTTATTATCTTCTGCACTATTTAGACTAACAGTGATATTCTCTTCAACTTTATCTTCAATACTCTCTATTACCGTGCTAGACTCAGCCGCTACACTGTTATTTGATTCATTTTCGTCGATACTTTTCTCTTCTGTTACTTGAGTTGTTTCTGTTGTTTGAATCTCAACTTTTATCTCATCTTCATTTTCAGCATCTTTAATTACAACACTCTCTTTTGCATCCTCTTCATTAACACTACTCTGTAGAACTTCACTATCCTTTAGTTCATTTTCTCTATTCTCTGTATTACTAAGATTTCCGCCTAGTTTATCACTATTATATAGATACCAAAGTCCGCCTAAGAGAATAAATATAATAAGCCATTTCAAGAAACCTGAATCCCTCTTTGTTCTATCTGCAGAGAGTAATATTGGTTGGTTATCATTATCACTGTGCTCTTCAAAATAGTTTTTGATACTACTCTCTAAATCATCGAGTGGCATGTCGTATTCACGCTTTAATATACTTAAAAACCCCATAGCTTTAACACGCGTAAGGTCTTCAAAATTATTATCAACTAAACTTTCAAGAATTTCAATTGATATATTAGTTCTTTCGCTAACAGATGTTAAACCCTCTTTTCCCAATAATTCACTAAACTTCATATCTCATCCTATCTATTAATATTGCTGCGGCGGCACTCACATTGAGCGAATCAAATTCTCGTTGCATCTCTATAGAGACTATCTCATCTATTTTGCTTTTAGCTCGTTTTGAAATACCCTCACCCTCACTACCCAAGAGTAAAACCCTTTTAGTAGTAAATTTGCAGGAGTTTATGGATGCACCCCCCATTGAAGCACCATATATCCTAAAATCCACCTGTTTGAGTTCATTTATCACATCTAAAACATTTGGTATTATAACAAATGGCATATCAAGTAAGGCTCCAGAACTGGTTCTTACTATAGAAGCAAAATTGAGACTTTTGACACCAGAAGCGATAATGCCATCAACACCTAGAGCATAAGCAGTTCGTACAATGGCTCCGATGTTTCCTGTATCTGTCAATGAATCAAGCACTAGAACAAAACTATTCTGTTTCATTGCAGTTAAATCCGATTGAGCAAATTCCTCCATCTCAACCAAAATGCCTTGATGATTTCCACCTTTTGCCATACTCTGGGCCCATTTATTCTCCAAAAATTTTATGCGAGACTTATACTTATCATAAAGTTTTTGAGGTAAAATACCTTTTTTAGCAATATATACTGTTTTTACTGATGGCTCATGCTGACTCAATGCATGAAGACATACTTGTTTTCCATAAATAATCATAAAGATGATTTTATCGAAATTTTGCTGTTAGAAAAGAATTAAGAGATAAGTTCTGTATACCACTCTTTTGTAGTTTTATCTGTTATTTTTGATAAAAGTTTTGCTTTTACTTTTGGAGCCATATCTATTGATAAGATATCCTCTAAATATAGTGCTTTATGTTCGCTCTGTTTCGCTTCTATCACCACCACCCATTCACCTTTAGAGTTGATAGTTTCAAACTTTTTCAAAATCTCTTTAGCAGTTCCTCTGTAGTAGTTTTGAAACTTTTTACTCAACTCCTTAGCAAAAAATAGCTCTCTACTCTCATCAAGAGCAGTTATCTCCTCTATAAGTTTTAAGATACGATGAGGAGACTCATAGAGAACTGTGTCTGTGGAGCTGTTCATAACTTCTGTAAGCATAGAAGTTCTACTCCTTCCTTTGTGAGGTAAGAAGGCAAAAAAGTTAAACTTTCCATTTTTGAATCCAGAAGCAGCATAGGCTGTAGTCACGGCACTAGCCCCTGGTAAAACATCATATTCGATGTTACTGTTTTGACAATACTCAACTAGTATCTGTCCAGGGTCAGAGATAACAGGCATTCCTGCATCACTTACGAAAACCACCTCTTCATCTTGTAAGCGTTTTGCAATTTGAATCAATCTCTCTGCTCCATTATGTTCATGAAAAGATATAAACTCAGCATCAGGATAGGAGAACTCAAATCGTTCTTCTAGGATGCGTAACAATCTCTTGGTTTCGCGGGTATCTTCACATAAAAATAGCGTAGCTTTTTCAAACTCTCTTAAAGCTCGGATAGTAATGTCTTGAGGGTTGCCTATAGGCGTAGGGATAAATTTTAACATGGGATTTAAAAAGAGGGTAGACACATGGGTCTACCCCTACATTCATTAGAGATTGTATTTTTTCTTAAATTTGTCAATTCTACCAGCAGCATCAACAATTTTTTCAGAACCTGTAAAGAATGGATGACACTCATTACAGATATCAATATTCATCTTCTCTTTGTCTGTTCTAACCTCAAACTTGTTTCCACAAGCACACTCTACCGCACAAACTTTATAGTCTGGGTGTATATCTTTTCTCATCTTCGTACCTTTAAATAATTTTTTGCAAAATTTACTTGGAATCGGAGGCTTTAGCTCAATGCCAATGAATTAAGAATATTGTTATTGAATTTATTAGGACAAGGCAGTGCCATTGTCCCTACAATATTTCAATTTCAAAACAGTAGAGACAAGGGACTCCCTTGTCTAAATCTTTAATTCATTGGCA